>CAOKJI010000052.1 GCA_948468495.1 uncultured Dorea sp.
ACTGCATGCCGGAAGGTTGGCCTGAACGGAACAAAAACAGTTGTGATTATCGGATGCGGACCGATGGGTTCCGGCGGGATTTTGATGGCGAAAGGTTTCGGAGCGCGCGTGATTGCCATTGATACCGATGAAAAAAGACTGAATATGGCAAAAGAACTGGGCGCGGATTACCGGATTAATCCGCTGAAAGAAGACGGAACAGCGAAGGTGAAAGAACTGACCAGAGGGCTGGGAGCCGACGCGGCAATCGTGACGGCAGGAGGAAACATTCCTCTTAATTCCGCGCTGAACTGTGTAAGGACTAAGGGGCAGGTGGCGCTGATTGCGGAATCCAATGAAGCGGTGATTGACCCCAGTAATCAGTTTGTGAGAACCCTGATTGAGCTGAAAGGGTGCTGGTATTTTAACCGGGGAGACTGGGAAGAGATTGCGAATTTTATCGTGGACAGGAATATTGAACTGAAGAAAATATCCAGCCACACCTACCCGATTGAGAAAGCAGAAGAAGCTTTCCCGTTATTTGATTCTGGTGCAACACAAAAAGTTGTGTTTGTATGGGAATAGAGACAAGAAAATACAAAAGGAGGCCAAAGTTATGAAGAAGAAACTTATGTGTGCATTGTTATGTTTGACAATGACGGCAGCAATGATGACAGCATGCGGAGGCGGAGAAGACAATGCCGAAGGCGGCGCCGACGCAGATGCAGGTTCGGAGGAGAAGACAGAGGCGCCTGCGGATTACGACCCGGTAGATTTCAGCGGTTCGGAAGTGTTCGGCGTGTCTCCGTCAGGCGAAGCGGCAGGCTCGATTAAGGATGTACAGCTTACGGATGAAGAAAAAGAGGAAATCAGAAAAGGAAATTATACGGCGGCATTTTGTTATCATCAGTTGGATAATCAGGTAAATATCAGCAAATACGAGGCAACCTGCGCAGTGTTAGAGGATTTAAATATTGAAGTTGTCTCTACAACAGACGCTCAGTCAGATGCGGACAAGCTGGTGAACGACCTTGAGACCACGCTGGCTCTGAAACCGGACGTACTGTTCTCTATGCCTTACGACCCGGACGTTACGGCGGCAACCTATCAGAAGTTTGTAGAGGCAGGAACAAAGATTGTATTTATGGAAAATGTTCCGACCGGATTTACGGAAGATCAGTATATTACAATGACAAACTCGGATTCTTACGGCAACGGAAAATATGCGGCTGATATTCTTGCAAGAGAGATTGGATATTCAGGAAAAGTAGCGATGGTATATTATGACGCAGATTTCTTTACCACAAATGAAAGAGACCGGGCATTCCGGGAGACGATGGCGGAATCTTACCCGGATATTGAGATTGTAGGCGAATACGGTTTTACCAGTATTGATGTGGTAGGAGCATCCGCAGACGGTATGTTTGCAGAGCATACAGACCTTAAAGGCGTGTACGCTTCCTGGGATATTCCGGCAGAAGATGTTATGGCGTCAGCGCAGGCGGTAGGACTGAACGATCTGGTCATCACAACGGTTGACCTTGGCGACAATTCCGCGACTCTGATTGCAAGCGATGGAATGATTAAGGGCGTTGGATGTCCGAAGGCTGTAGAGACAGGAGAGATTGAGGGACTTGCGGCGGCATGCGGGCTGTTAGGCAAAGACGTGCCGAAATATCTGGTGTCTGCATCTCAGGCAGTAGCAAGAGATAACGTGCTGGAGGCATATCAGGTTTGCTTTAATATTGATACGCCGGATATGGTGAAAGAAGCGTACGACTCAGCAGAGTAAAATGAAAGCCTGCATCTGAAGCAATGTGTGGCTGGCCCTGCCGGGAGGCGGTTTGGAAAATGTCCGTTCCTGTGCAAAGCTGGGCAACATTCCAGCGAACTAACTGCCAACTGCGGCTAAAGCATTCAGGAATGCCTTCATGCTTAAGCCGCAGTAAGCAGTGGATTTCGCTTCCATTAAAAGCGCCCCTTGGATGCTTTGTACAGGGAAGGACGTCTTCCAAACCGTCTCCCGGCAGGGCCGGCCGCGTAGGTTAATGGCGTGGGAGATATGGTTGTGCGGGTGCAGGATTCCATTTTTAAATTTAAAGGAGAAATTTTGAGTATGAGTGATGCATATGCAATTTCTTTGGAACATATATATAAATCCTTTGGGAGCGTCGAGGTTTTGAAGGATGTGAATTTCCATCTGGTGAAGGGGACGGTGCATGCTCTGGTGGGAGGAAACGGCGCGGGGAAGTCTACGCTGATGAAGATTCTTACCGGAGTGTATACCTGCGACAGCGGGAAAATCGTGGTTGACGGGAATGAAGTGAAGATACGGAATACGAAGGACGCGCAGAAGAACGGCATTAAGATGATATTCCAGGAATTGAGTCTGTCGCCCACGATGACGGTTATGGAGAATATTTTCCTTGCAAATGAGAGTGTGAAAGGAATCGCGCTGAATAAGAAGGAAATGTATCGGAGAACTGCGGAGTTATTTGAGGAACTGCATATTCATGTGAAGCCCACAGATAAAGTGAAGGATTTGGATGTAGGAGTGCAGCAGCTTGTAGAGATTGCGAAGGCTTTGTCGGTGGAAGCGAAAGTGCTGATTATGGATGAACCGACCGCTTCGCTTACGGAAAAGGAAACCAATACATTATTCCGGATTATTGAACAGCTTAAGGAAAAGGGCGTTTCGATTGTCTATATTTCTCACCGTATGAAAGAAATATTCCGCGTATGCGATAAGATTACTGTGCTGAAGGATGGAGAAATTGTACAGGAGAGAAATAAGGAAGATTTTACGCTGGATTCTCTCATCGAGGTGATGCTCGGCGGCAGCGTGGAGAAACAGATGAAATATATTCCCCGTAAGGAGCCGATTGGAGACGAGAAGATTCTGACAGTTAAGAATTTAAAGGTTGGAAACCGAGTGGACGGCGTGTCTTTTGAGCTGAGAAAAGGAGAGATTCTGGGGCTTGCAGGACTGATGGGCAGCGGACGGACGGAAACGCTGGAGGCTCTTTTCGGTCTTAGAAAAAAGGAAGAGGGAACAGAAATCCAGATGGACGGACGTTCCGTTAAGCTTCATACGGTGTCCCAGGCAATCCAGAGTGGATTCGCGCTAATCCCGGAGGACAGAAGACGTCAGGGGTTAGTCTTGGAGCACACTCTGAAAGAGAATGTGGTATTGCCGAACTTCAAGTCGGTGATGAAGGGAATCCGGATTGACCGGAATAAAGTCAGAGCGATGACGGAAGAGGCAATTGAAACGCTGGCGATTAAGACGGGAAGCGTGGAAGCAGGGATGCTGAGCCTGTCTGGCGGTAACCAGCAGAAGGCGGTTATTGCAAAATGGCTGAATACCAATCCGAAAATCCTGCTGATGGACGAGCCGACGGCGGGTGTAGACGTTATGGCGAAAGCGGAAATTATTGATATTGTCCGCAAATACGTAGCAAAAGGGAACAGTGTGATCTTCGTATCTTCTGAGTTGTCTGAAATGATGGCGATCTGCGACAGGATATTAGTCTATCATGCAGGGAAGATTAAGCAGGAGTTTGAACGGGAAAAGATTGAAAGCGAGGAACAGTTAGAGTATGCAATCCAACACTAAAGGAAGAAAGAAAATCGATATCAACGATTATATGGTGTACATTATCTTTGTCGTTGTACTTACCATATTTGCAGTATGGCTGGGCGGTACCTTTTTCAGCATGTCGAATATTCTGAACATTACGAGACAGGCCGGCGCTACGGCAGTCATGGCGGTGGGAATGGTATTCGTAATTGGTCTTGGACATATTGACCTTTCGATTGGCTCAGTTGTTGCGCTGTCAGCCATGATTATTGCCATGATTTTAAGAACGACAAATAATATTATTCTTGCGCTGGCGGCGGGGCTTGCACTTGGAGCGGTAGTGGGCGCGTTTAACGGATTTGCAGTAGTGAAGCTGAAAATGCCGGCGTTTCTTGTAACATTAGGAGTAAGCAGCGTCATTCGGGGAATTGCAATGTGGACAACGAATACCAAAGCAGTGCCGATTGTGAATAAGACCTTCAACCACTGGTTTGGCGCGGGAGATGTGGGCGTGGTACCGGTATTGTTCCTCTGGACGATTCTGGCGCTGGCTCTGGGATATTTTGTGCTGGAATGGACGCCCTTTGGGAAAAGAACCATGGCTACCGGAGGCAATTACATGGCCTCAAAGTATTCGGGAGTAAAGGTGGAATTAATTACGTTCCAGGTATTTATCATTATGGGAGTAATCTCCGCGTTGGCGGGAGCGCTGTATGCGGGCAGAATGCAAACCGCAAGATGGTCCTATGGAGACGGAGTTGAGATGGATGTAATCGCTGCGGTGGTGCTTGGAGGAACCAGTATGGCCGGCGGCAACGGTTCGATTGTTGGAGCGGTTGTAGGCGCGCTTCTGATTAATATGATAAATAACGGCCTGGTAATCGGCGGGTTCAATACGGCCCAGCAGATTATTATGAAGGGTATCATTATCATCCTTGCCGTAGCGCTTGGAAGTGTGAAGACCAAAAAGCGGGCATAGCGCAATTCGTAGAGAGTATTGAGAAATATTCCCGGAAGCTGCCATGTTTTGTTGTTATTGAGAATGAATCATAGTTAGCGATAGCTTAGAACATGATGCAAAGGGAGCAGAGTTTTGCGACGGGGATATACAGGTGGATAAAAGGAGAAAACGATGGTAAAGGAGATGCACCATATTGGTTTATGTGTCACAAATATGGAAGAAATGATGAAGTTTTACGAAGGGGTCCTTGGTTTGAAGAAGGTAACGGATATTACCATGAAAGGGAAATTTCTGGATACCGTTCAGGGGAAATCCCAGATGGATTACTGGATCGTAAAGTATGAGACGATAAATGGAATCATAATAGAGCTTCTGCAGGACCGGGGGCATGAAGTAAAGCCCCAGACGGAGAATTCGCTGCAGGCAGCAGGGCTCAGGCATTTCGCGTTTTTGGTTGACGATGTAGATGAAAAATACCGGGAAATTAAGGAAATGGGATACGAGACAATCAGCGGGCCATGCACGTCGGAAGACGGAAGTATGAGGCTGTTCTTTGTCAGAGATCCGGAGATGAATCTGGTAGAAATTATGCAGCTATATTAATAATTATTTATTATACGAGGAGGAATTAATATGAAATATTCATTTAACACATGGGCTTACAGCCACTTTCCATGCTGGGTGCCGGCATATCCTTTTGAGGAGGTCGTAAGAAGGCTGGCAAGAATCGGATACGACGGAATCGAGATTGGGTGCGCGCAGCCTCAGGCATGGCCGTAATATATCGACGGAGCAAGAAGAAAAGAGATGCGAAAATGTCTGGAAGAGAATCACATCGCGGTATCTTCTATGCTTCCGGCTCCAGGCGGCGGCCCGGGAGGAAATATTGCGTCCGCATGTAAGGAAGAACGGGAATGGACCAAAGAATACTGGAAGAAGTGTATGGAGCTCGGAATGGATATCGGAGAGTGTAAGACGCTTCTGTGCGTATGCGGCTGGTATATTTACGGAACGAAAGAAAGAGACGCCTGGAAGTGGGCGAAAGAGGGCTTAAGCGAAATGGCGGACTACGCGAAACAGTTTGGAATTACGCTGATGTTAGAGCCGACGGCCACTGACAGTAATCTGGTGGAGTCCTGCGAAGACGCGATTAATATGATGGAAGATATCGGCAAAGACAATGTGAAGCTGATGTTTGACACCACCCATGCATTATACAGGAACGAAGTGCCTTCGGACTATGTATATCAGATGGGAGCGAATTTAAAGCATGTGCATATGGCAGATTATGACCGGAAAGCTCCGGGGACAAACGGCTGTGACTTTGTGGAGATTATGCAGGCGCTCAAAGACATTAATTTCGACGGATACATCACCATGGAGAATGGATTCCCAACTAGATCCTGCCATCCGGATTCTGTTGCGCGCCAGTCATTGGAGAATCTGAAAGCGATTGAGGCGTCTTTGAGATAAGCAGGAGGTTCATATGATAAATATAGGAGTAATAGGGTGCGGTAAAATTGCGCAGGTGCGGCATCTTCCAGAGTATGCGGATAATAAACAGGTAAAAATAGCGGGAGTATTCGACCTTTGCAAAGAGAGGGCGGAGGAAATAGCCGGACAGTATGGCGCGAAGGCATACGACAGCTATCAGGAGCTTTTGCAGGATGAGTCGATTCAGGCTGTAAGCGTTTGCGCTGCAAACGCGGCGCACTGCACGATTACCGTCGAAGCATTACAGGCGGGGAAGGATGTATTGTGTGAAAAACCAATGGCTGTAACGCTGGAAGAATGTGAGATAATGGTGCAGACAGCCAGGGAAATGGGAAAGTTTCTTATGATTGGACACAATCAAAGACTGGTTCAGACTCATGCAAAGGCGAAGAAATTAATAGACGCCGGAGAAATCGGAAAAATTCTGACCTTTAAGACGAATTTTGGGCATAAAGGGCCGGAGACTTGGGCGATAGATAGTAAGAATATCTGGTTTTTTGACAAGAAATACGCGGCATTTGGCGCAATGGCCGACTTAGGCATTCATAAAACGGATTTGATTCAATTTTTGACCGGGCAGAAAGTAGAAAGCGTTATGGCATATTTGGGAACCCGCGATAAAAAGGATAAGGAAGGGAATCCAGTCAGTGTGGATGACAATGCTATCTGTATTTATCAGATGTCCGGCGGAGCGGTTGGCACCATGTGCGCAAGCTGGACATACTATGGTGAAGAGGATAATTCAACCATTTTGTATGGAACAGAAGGGGTTATGCGCATCTATGATAACCCGGAATATTCGCTGATTGTAGAAAAGAAAGACGGAACAAAAGCGTATTATGCATTGGATAAGATTCAGACCAATGACGCTCAGACAAAATCAGGAATTATTGACCTCTGGGTAGACTGCCTGGTTAACAGGATTCCGCCGGAAATATCAGGAGAAGAGGCGCTGTACGCAATGAAAGCGATTTTCGCTGCAAAAGAATCCTCGGAAAAGGGCATCATAGTAAAGTGTGGGTAGGAGGAATAAAAGAATGAAGATGGGGTTTGTCAGTGCAATCCTTGAGGAGAATACCTTTGAAGAAATGATTGACACCGCCAGTGAACTTGGCTTTCAATGCGTTGAAGTTGCCTGCTGGCCCAAGGGGAATGCGGAACGCCGCTATGCGGGAGTGAGCCATATTGATGTGGACAATCTGGACGATGAGAAGGTTACATATATCCAAAATTACTGTAAGGAAAAGAAGGTTGAAATCTCTTCCCTTGCATATTATCCAAATACCATGGACCAGGATTTGGAGAAAAGGCGTCTTGCGGTTGCGCACTTAAAGAAAGTAATCGCAGCCAGCAGTAAGCTTGGAATTGGCATGGTTACTACCTTTATCGGGAGAGACCAGACGAAGTCGGTAGAAGAGAATTTAGAGCTGGTAAAGGAAGTGTGGCCGGAGATTATCAGAGAGGCAGAAGAACACAGGGTGAAAATCGCGATTGAAAATTGTCCGATGCTGTTTGGCGAAGATCAGTGGCCGGGAGGGCAGAATCTGATGACTACGCCGGTAATCTGGAGGAAAGTATTTGAGATTTTAAAGAGCGATTATCTGGGAATTAATTATGATCCTTCCCATTTTGTATGGCAGATGATAGATTATATTGAGCCGATTTACGAATTTGCCGATAAAATCTTCCATGTGCATTACAAGGATATTAAGGTCTATCCTGAAAAGCTTAGTAAGGCCGGAACCATGGCCTATCCGCTGGACTATATGTCTCCGAAGATTCCCGGGCTCGGGGATGTGGACTGGGGAAAATATGTCAGCGCGCTAACCGATATCGGGTATCATGGTTATACCTGTATTGAAGTAGAGGACAGAGCGTTTGAAGACTCGCAGGAGGATATTATTAACAGCTTAAAACTTAGCAAACGGTATATGGAACAGTTTGTAATCTGATTTGCGCCGCTGTTTTCCGGTTGATATTTGGGGACGATGGCAGGTATTGGATTGCAAAAAGAATTAAGAAAGAGGAATGTCTTTGCTGGCCGCAATGCGGCCAGAATAAGATATTTCTCTGTTTTATTGTAAAGCAATAAGCTTTATACGGCCCCCTTTGTTTTAAAATTCCGATATTTCAACCATAAACTGTTCTATCAATTTATAGACACTTGTAAACGGATTCATATCTTTAATGTTTGTAAATATGCTTTTTCCTTCAGCGCTATACTGCTTTTCCAAGGCTCGTGCATTATTGATAGCTTTTTCTATATTGCCGTTTTGGACTATTTCCCGAGTTTTACCCTTATGTCCTTTGGAATAAGCACCGTGTAAATGGAACGATAAGCGACGGTAAATTTCGCTCTTTGATATTTTCTCGTCCACATCTTCAAAATGCATAAGCAGCCATGTTTCAAATAGATGATTAGAAATCAGCAATTCATATTCGGTAGCTGCTAATATCACAGTTTGGATATCTGGCGGATCATCACAATCAAATGCCAAAT
>CAOKJI010000053.1 GCA_948468495.1 uncultured Dorea sp.
AAAAACCTGCTTGAACCTGCGTCTCCCTGCCTTCCAGCTCTTCCTCTTGCCTGGCGTTCCAGCCTGTTGTTGGCCATCCGCCCGATACCGATTACCGCAAGCCCTCCAAGCTCTTCTACTCCTTCTCCAAGCTTAATATCCGTTCCCCTCCCAGCCATAGAAGTGGAAACCGTTACCGCATTTTTCTGTCCGGCTTCTTTGATAATCTCCGCCTCCCAGGCAGCGTTACTGGCATTTAATACATTGTGGGGAATATTGGCTTTTATCAGCCGTTCGGATACAGCTTCCGTCTCTCCTATCGTTGATACCACAATCAGCACTGGCCGTCCCGTCCGGTGAATCTGGACAGCCGTCCTCACCGCAGACTGCAGTTGACCAGCCGCATCTTTAAAATACAGGTCCTCTAAATCCTTTCTGAGCACTGGACAATTCGGCGGAATCACCAGTGTTTTTACTCCGTAAACATCCGTAAGCTCTTCTGAAGCGTCCGACATCGTCCCGCTCATCCCCGCCATTTTCGGAAACATTCGAAATAAATTCTGAAAAGTAACAGCTGCAACAGAGCGGGTTTCCTGGGAGGGTCTTAGACCCTCCTTTACCTCAAGCGCCTGGTGCTGACCACCCCGCAGCCTGACCCCTGGCAGCATCCGTCCTGACCCATTATCTAAAAGAACCAGTTCCTTTCTGCCTGAAAACATATAATCTTCTCCATTCCTAAACAATACATGAGCCCTAAGAGACAGTATTACATGCCGGTTAATCTCAAAAAAGTCCTCGCTGTAAAAATTCTCAATCTGAAAAAATGTCTCTGCATATGCAATTCCGGCCTCAGTCAGCCAGACCTTCTTATCATCTTTCTCATAATCTTTCCCTTCCTCCAGCGTAGTAACAAAAAAGTCTGCCATCTTGTACAACCTGGACTGTACTCTGGGCGCTCCTGAAATTACAAGGGGCGTTTGAGCTGCATCCAGAAGAACAGAATCTGCCTCATCAATAATTACATAATAAAATTCCCTTAAAAATCGCTGTCCCGCCGTAGTAACCAAATTATTTAGAAGAAAGTCAAACCCCAGAACTCCGTGGGTAGTATATACAATGTCGGCAGAATAAATTTCCTTCTTCTCTTCATTCGTAAAGCTTTCCCGTGGATTTATACACACTCCGGCCGCCACTGAAAGTCCCATAAAACGGTATACACGTCCCATTTCCTCTGCATCACGTAAAGCAAGGTATTCGTTAGCCGTCACCAAAATCACACTCTTTTCCGTAAGCGCATTCAGATACAGCGGCATAGTTGCCGACAGAGTTTTTCCCTCTCCAGTATTCATCTCTGCAAGATATCCCTGATGTAGCGCAATCCCTCCTAAAATCTGCACATCATAAGGCCTCATGCCAAGGACTCTAAAATCCGCCTCACATATGGCCGCGAAAGCCTCCGGCAGAATATCATCCAGATTCTCTCCTTGTTCCAGCCGGCTCTTAAATTCTACTGTCAGATGTGCCAGCTCCCTGCCGGATAATTCTGACATCTGTTTCTCACACTGTTTTATACGTGTCAAAATTTTATTTAGTTTCTTTATCTTTCCCGTCTGTCTCATCTGTAACTTCCTTAATTACAATTGAATGAAAGCAAAACCGTGTCATTCCGCCGTTAATTAACTGCAGCCGGTAACTATAGGTCTTAAGCGGACACTGAAAGTCCGTTACCTTATCTCTTATAATCACACTACCCGCTTCTGTTTCATATCTGTCATAGAACATAAGACGTGCAAGCCACGCTCCGCCTATCGGACACTCTATATGAATCGTTATCCTGTATCGGCTCTCCCCGTCTATCATAGGAAGAGACGGCTCTATCTTCTGCCGCTGATAATGAGTTTTAGAATACCATTGCTTAATTACTGTTCCAGGCGGCATCAGATGATTTTGGAATATTACATTGTCTTTCGCGTTATATGCAATTTCGGATCCATATAAATATGTGTCCGAAGAATATTCATTCCAATAGATGAGCCATTTCTCCCCTGTCATCTCTTTTCATTCCTTTCAAAAAAATCTTCTTTCAAAAGCTTTTGAAACTGTCTGGAAAACCAGTTTGCCGCGGCTTTCTGGGAATCGCCGTGCCTGCCGTGAATTCCCTTGCCGTATATCTGCACACCCTCTGAATGAAGATGTGAAATCAAATCGTCGTATACACCACTTTCAAAATCGTCTTCTATCATATACGTTACAATAAACTTTGATTTCCCCCAATCTGCCGAATCAAATTTCTTCCAGAATTTATTGTTTAATTTCCTTAACGCCTCTTTATCGGTGCCGCCACTTTGGTACTGCAGTACGTCTAATGAAGTAGGATATCCGCCAGGACGAAAATGCTTTTCGTTTGCCGCTACATTCCCGATTCCTGCCAAAGGTTTCATTAAAACCAATGCGTGCGGCCTGATATCACATCCATAATACATGGATGCATAAGCGCCCATAGAAAGTCCCGATAGTACCACCTGTTCTTGTGAAAAACCCAGCTCTTTCATATACTTCTCTATTACGCTGGTCACCAGTTTCTCATATTCTGTACTTCCTACATAAAATCCGCCTCCCATCAGACGATGCTCAGTCAACAGGAGAAACGGGCATCCCAGCTTTCTGTTTAGGTTATATCCCTGAAAGTTTTCTGTTATTTCCCATCCTGAAAAGAACACATTCAGCGGCGGTTTCATATCCCTTGGATCAAAATATGCAAAAAGCTCTTCTCTCTTTGTTGTCACATACCGCTCTCCACCCGGCAGGAAATGCCCGTGTTTTCCTCTGGAGTTCCTGTAATGAAGGGCAATGATTCGAAGCTCCCCGATACCTTTTGCCGAAAGGGAAAGAAACAAATCGCTGTTCACTTTTTCACTTTCGACAGAAATCACCTGCTCTAGTTCCGATTCTTTAAACTCCTGCCGCTTTAATATATCCGCCATGCTTCCACCTGCAAGCTGCGTAACTGTAAGCGCCACAGATACCCCCGGCGTTTTGTCATATTCCAGCCACAAATCGATAACCTGTCCTTTTTGCATAACGATGTGATTACGCCAAAACACCGTCTGGAAAAAATTTTCTCCAAATCCTCCTGTCAAAGTTACATTATAATTTCCATTCCATTGTATAGCACCCTGGAAATTACGGGATATGGTCAAATTTTGAAACCAAAACTTTTCACCATGAGGTTTGGAAAAATAATATCTGGTTTCTTCAAGCAAAAATCTCTGTATATCTTCTTTTGCAATATACTGAGCTTTCTTACTTTTGCAGAGCCATGCTATTCCTTCCTTCTGCTTCACCCTTCCAGTCACAAACAACGTATACGCCTTCACTGTTTGATATAAGGCTTCCATCTCATCCTCCATAGGCGTCCTGTCCAGAAAACACATATCATAAGGTTTATTTGGCACATCCACAAACCTGCAGACATAATCCAAACGGACTATTTCCGGCAGTGCATATATATTCCTCCAGTCTTCTTCTCCTAGCTGCAAAATACGAACCTCATCCAATGGATTCAATCACCTCTTTCCACATATTCTTTAGCTTCTCTTTGCTATATTTTGTGCTCATTTCATAGGCATAGACCATTGCTTGATTCCAGTTTTTCAGGCTCTTCAGATAATAGTCCAGAGCAGCGGACAGCTTCCCAGCTCTTCTAAGCACAATGCCGTTTCCACCGTGTTTTACAAATTCTGTCTGTGTACGCACAATCTGGGGTATGCCAACACTGATTGCCATAATCTGAAGATACAGCTCAGGAGCCTCCCGCACATCCACAAGCAGCCTCTGTTCCCTCATACACCTGCTCACCGACAGCTCGTCCACACATTGTTCCACAAAAAATTTCACTGGGACAGGTTCTTCTATTTCCAGATTTTCCGCCTGCAGAATTTTTTCTTCTTTTTCTGCCGCCCATCCTTCCTCTAGTCCAGCCTTTTTTAGCTCTCTGCACGTCTGCTCCAGAATCTGTCTGGGCCTATTATAATCTGCTTTTCTGGTAAAAAGGTGAATCTGGATATTTTCATTTTCAAGAAGATATTTCCCTAAAATCCATATCAGTGCTCCATAAAGCTCTTCTCCTGCGCCATCCACTGGCACCAGTACTTTCTGAACGTCAGACTGCCTGCTGATTCCCGGCTCCACCCTGGAATCATAAGGTGTTATCGCTACAATATGAGAAATAGAATCATCCGATTCCATTCGGATTTTTCTTACTTCAGCTTTGGAATCAGCCACAATATAATCCGCATTTCTCATCAGGTGAATATTGTCCTGATGTTCCGCTATGGAATACCGCCCGCCATAAAAAGACAAAATTATCTTTCTATTCTCTAATGCCTTCTGCAAAAGTACGGTATGTCTCTCATGCATTGCCACGCAGAAGATGTCCTTCTCATCTGTCAGGTTTAAATAAGCTGTCAGCGTCTCATAAATAATCTGTTCCATATTGTCATAGGACAGACGGTGAAATCTGCCTTTCTGTTCCCTGCCTTGATACTGCAGTAAATATTCCGGGTGCTTCGGATTGATTGACACATGTCCATCATCCTGATAGCAACGCATTTTCCATATCCCATTCTCCATTAGATAATCCTGATAGAGTGGCTTTTCATCCCTGTAGATTATCGTACTTGATACAAAACCTCTGTCGTCATAAATATTTCGGCGGCAGATTTTACCACCTTTATATAAATCAACTCTGATGGGATTACCGTCCTCCCCAAAATCAATCTGCGCATATTTCTCTCCCTTCAGTAAAGCAAGTACTACGAACAGGCTGTATACAAACTCTACGCCGGAAGGCCATTTTAAATTATGAAAGGAAAAAACCATCGCTCTTTTTCTCCTGATTTCCTGTATCGCGTCAAAGCAGGACCAGTATGGAGCGCGATAGACACCCTGTCTGTGAAGAAAATGCCGGAAATTGGGACTGAATCCAAGGAGCATCAGCTGATAAGCACAGATGTCGTTCCTTTGAAAGAGCTGCACCTGTTTTACTGTATCGTCAAACTCTGAGTGCATACGCCTCACCTGCCAGCTCTGCTCATTTTCACACCATTCATTCTGTTGATACCAGGCTGGAATAAAATACAACATTTCCTCTTTGACTCTCCTTTTTCTTCCCTGTTTCGCTCCGCCCTTTTTTGGCCCCTGCCGTCCGGAACTTTGCCCCATTACTTAAATATAGGGTGATAGGAATCACAGTTACGAATTGCTGTTATTTCCCGAAAAATATTACACCATAATCCTGTCAACAGCATAATAGACGCCGGCAGCATCGTAATTGCGCCGTCAATATTACCTTTCATCTGCAATATGAAAGGTATCCCTACGCACACACTCATCACTCCCGCGCTGAAAAGACTGATTCTCCACATCACGCCTCTTAAATATTTCTTTGTATCCTTTCCCGCATGAATACTTACAAGACTATCTCCATTTTTTAAAAACTGTTCCGTAATATCTTTCGGACTGACTAAAACCATAGAAAAAAATACTGTCAGCAGACACAGGCAAAAAATATAAACTGCAATTCCAGGTCCTTTCATCAATGATAAATTCTCCCGCCACCAGAGGATTCCCGGATGCCCAGGAAACAGATATGACAACAGCACAGCCAAAAGCTGCGGCAATATAAACAATGCTGTGGAAAACATCACCGGCATCACCCCCACCGGATTTAACTTAATCGCCATATAATTCTTATCCGCATAAATATTATGTATAGAAATGCGTTGCACCGGAATTCTTTTCTCTGCATTTTCCATAATAAGCACGATAAGCATCACAAGCATTGACACTGCCAGGGGACTCGTCAGACTTTTCATCTCATATCCCCTCACTGTTGATATGATTCCTTCTAAGATATTGATGACTATCAGCATTGTACGGCCGCCAATTCCGAATCTTGTATTTCTTTCGGCCAGCCACATAATTAGCATTACACCGGTTACCATCTCAGCTATAACAATGATCCTGGCAGCTGGTAATGCTTCCCCCTCTATGATAAACTTCATCCGGAGCATTTTCACAAAAGCCTGCAAAACTGCAATTACGAGGGTCAAAAGCACCGATATACGTCCTATCTTCCCTGGGGAAATCCGCGCCTTTGAAACAGAATCCCGGCATGCCACAACAATCTGAATCAGTATACCAGATATCATAAATGGAGACATTCCGACTGCAAAAATTGAAAAACGGTAAACGTCTCCTCCGATACTCTGCATCAGTAATTCTTCTCCATTGACTGCCTCATGGGAATATGCCGGAACATCTACGCCATACAAAGGGATACATCTCCCCAATATATATACAAAAAGTATCAAACCTGTATAAATAAGTCTGTACTTCAATATGCTCTCTTTTCGTTCTGAACGTAACAAAATCATTCTCCAACATCTACTATTTACAGGAGATTGCGCCGCCTAAAGCGACGCTAATCTCCCTTTTACATTACTAATGTGCCTTCCGGCTTAGTAACTCTTTTTTTTCTTCTTTGAATTTATGTTTTCTTACCAGGATACATGCTATAGCTGCAATCAAAGCGAGCAATCCAGGAATATCCCACCAGCAAAATCCTACCACTGCGTGTTCAAAAAATTCCATCATTTTTTCTATCCTCTCTCTTCATCATCATGCTCAACCCTTCTTAGTTCAGCAATTTCTTTCTTTTGTTTCCTTGTACTTACAACATAATATCCACCCAGAGCAGCAGCTACCAGCCACTCAAGAAAATGTAAAATGCAGTTTCTCACATTTTCAACAACGTTATTGGCTAAAGGTACTTCTTCATCTTCCACTGTTGTAAGCAGCTGTTCATCTTCGCTGTCTGCAGCTTCTGAAAGTTCCTCTTGTTCATCAGTCAAAACCGCAAGCGGTACCTCTTCGTCTTCCACCTGTATAAGGGTATCGTCTACTGTTGCAAGTGCTGCTGGAGCTGCCGCCGGAACTACTGTCGGCCCGCCTGGTGTCACTGCCGGAGCTACATCCGCACCTTCGCCCTCCGGAATGTCGGAACCAGTATCGGTGATGTCAGGCGTCGAAACAAATGAATCACTCATACTTGCATCGCTCATACTTGCGTCACTCATACTCGCATCGCTCATACTTGCATCGCTCATACTCGCGTCACTCATCGAAGCGTCGCTCATACTTGCATCACTCATGCTCGCGTCACTCATCGAAGCGTCGCTCATACTTGCATCGCTCATACTCGCGTCACTCATACTTGCGTCACTCATACTCGCATCGCTCATACTTGCATCACTCATGCTTGCATCACTCATACTTGCATCGCTCATTGAGGCGTCGCTCATTGAGGCGTCACTCATCGAAGCGTCGCTCATACTTGCATCGCTCATACTTGCATCACTCATGCTCGCGTCACTCATACTTGCATCGCTCATACTTGCATCACTCATGCTTGCGTCACTCATTGAAGCATCGCTCATACTTGCATCGCTCATTGAAGTATCGCTCATTGAGGCATCCATGCTATCTTCCAGACTTTCACTCTGTGCCGCACTCTCTAGCGCACTTAAGCTTGCACTATTGCTAGGGTCAATATCTGGAGTCCTCCCCTTGTACCATTCATACCAGGATAAATATAGCTGCCACCCTTTATCACTACCGAAAAGGTCCCCGATTAAGCCCCCCACATACAAACATTCTCCATATTTAGGATCAGTTGGTTTAATCCATAAGATTGGTCTTGCATTATCCCAATCTATCTCTTTATTTTCTGCCAGCATATCTGCCATCATCAAATTCTCATCATACAGATTTAGGGCATCCATTATATTTTCAGAAGAAAGCAATGATGACTGCTCCTCATTTTCTGATAACGAATTTGAACCATACTCCTCCATCATACTCATATTTTCTGATGAAGACATACTGCTTTCTGTATCATATGTAGAATCCGATCCTATTTCCGTTGAATCCAGCACATCACTCTCCAATGCCGACAACTCGCTCTCGCTAGTATCAAGGCTATTTCCTTCAGAAAAAATCTCGTCTGTTCTTTCTGACTCGGATTCTAATATCTCACCCTCCGACACTTCCGGTTCGAGTAATTCCTCATCCTTTACTTCCAATCCCTGTTCGGGCGTTACCTCTTCTGCCTGGATTATCTCCGGGCTTAACATCTCTTCATCGGATTCCAGCATGGATGTTTCCTTCGGCAATTCGACCACATAGTCTTCCCCGCCGTCATTTGCCTCAATGGTATCCATCTCCTGTGCATATACAACATCGCCGTCCTGGAATATACTGACTCCGCCAAATGCAACTCCCGCTGCAGCAATACTTTTTACAACTTTCTTTCTGTTCATACTCTTGTTCTCTTACTCCTCTCTTTGCAAATAACTTACGGATGCAAAGTTTCCGGCGGCCGGGCTGGCTTAGCGCAAGCGCCTTAGCCCCCATAGCTTTGCGTCCCGCTGTTTCCAACGGTTTGCTAATTTAATT
>CAOKJI010000054.1 GCA_948468495.1 uncultured Dorea sp.
GTCTGGATTGCATCGTAAGGTTCGCCGTTGTAAGTCCCCGGCTCCTCCACCAGGTCCAGATTGTACCCCAGGGAGAGTTCTTTCAGTCCGCTGTCCTTCATGGCATCCGTATTATGGATGATGATTTCGGCACGGACATCCTCTCTGTCCTGGTACCCATTTGTGAGGATGGTTCCAATCTGCTCCTTATCCACATTATCTTTGCTCACGATGCCTGCCTCGTGGGTGATGATAATGGGCTTGCCTTTGTATGTAGCCAGCGATTTCTCGTTGAACACATGCTCCGGCAGTCGCAATTCCCTCCGAATACTACCATCGGGGTTTGTGTATTCAAATATCCCACACGATGTAAGAATCGGGTGGTCTACCAGATACCCTTCTTCTGTGAAGTACGTCCTATCGTCCTTATCCAGCCGGATAGTGTCCAGGCGCCGCACTTTCCTCAATTTTGGTTCAATCATTCAGCTGCACCCTCCCCTTCCGGCTTTTCTCCGGATTCTGCCTCTCCAGGCTCCTCTCCGGAAGTGATTAGCCTTGTAAGCTCCAGAGTGAGATTCTGGATATGCTCCACCGCATCCAGGCGCATACTATCAATCGCCTGCGCCGTTGCTCTGGCGTCGTTGGAGCCTAAAGCAGCGATTTTATCAGTGTGACTGATAACTAATCCGGCCTCCTCTACTAAAGCCTGGCAAATCGCTTTTACAGCGTTTTCCATCTCTGATACCTCCTATCATTTGATTGTTACCTTTATGCCGCCATCCTCCTTTACCGGAAGGTTCAGCGTGTTCCGGTTGAATACCGGCCTGCCTATGCAGCGGCAGTTGAAATCCTGGCCGGGATGACAGTGCCTCCCATTGTCGGTCTCCGGCCCTTCCCCTTCCCAGGAAAACTTCTGGCCGTTCAGCCTCCGGTGGCTCCTGCGGACACGTTCATCTCCACAATCACTCCAGATATACTCCGTGATTCCTGCATCCATCTGTTGGGCGCGTTGAATCTGGCCGTTGAGTTTTGCCGTCTGGTCCCTTGCTATGAACCGCGCCTTTTTCCTGCTCACGCCATATGCAAGCTGGATGTCCTTTGCGATGTCCGTAGTCCTGCGCCCGCGGTTGAATCCATCCAGGACAATATCCTTCATCTTATCCAGCGTATTCTCCGGTATGGAAGTGATTAAGTCCACATTCTCACTCACCCACTTTGCCAGCTGATCTAAATAAAAATCGCCCAGGTAGTAGTCCTTGCGGATGTCTATTCCCAGGCTGGTACGGATGACCTTTTCCCATTCTTTGGTTGTCATCCGCCGGTTAATAAGCGCCAGGTTCGAAAGCCTTTTCTTCAAGCCGAAGGAAAGACACCTAGCAGCTACTTTGTTCCGTATTCTGTTAAATATGCCGATTACCGCCAGAAGGAAATCCGTTGCCGAATCTTCCCGTCGCCCCTGGACTTCCGCATCCCTCTCCCTCTTGTAAATCTCTTTGAGTGTAGGGAACTCCGCCTCCAGCTCCTCTTTGAGGATGCCGGTGTATTCATTCACCATGCGGATATACTCGCGTTCCGCGCCCTCCGGAATCTTCGGCGTATACTTGCTGTATAGGTTCGTATGTCCGTAGAACTTCCGGCTGACTTTCGCCATCAGCTCTTTGTTCAGCATCTTTTCATCCATCCGGACCGCCCCCATTCAGAATCTCCAGGAGAATGTCCAGGCTTTTCTCAAACGGCGGAAAGAGGTTTTTCTGGTAAAGCTCCGGCAGCGTATACCATGCCGCATCCAGCATCTCGTCACCATCTGCCTCCGGCTTTCCGGTAAATTCATCCGCAAAGAAAATCTGCGATGAAAGATACGGTCCGCCGGGGCTTTCGTATATCCCTATCGGTATGAGATTTAGAGGCATGATGTTGAACTCCTCCATCGCCTCCCTCTTTGCCGCATCCTCGGTGGATTCCCCACGCTCCACCTTCCCGCCAGGCCCGCAGATGCCCTCGCTGCCGCGCCTGGATGCCGCCAGGATTTTCCCGTCATGAATAACCAGGACCGCAGCGGCTGGTAAATCGTCCGCGTCCGTTGCCGCCTCCTCTCCGGTTGCTGCAGGTTCGGATGCCGGTACCATGCCGTGATCCGGAATGTTTCCAGGCTCCATCCCCTCCCCGGTAATGTCCAGGTCATCCTCCGTGATTAGGTTCTCAATCTCAAACTCCCCCTCTGCTGCCAGGTTCTTTCTGACTTCGGAAGGGTCAATGACAGAAGAATCCATGTAGATTTGCGCTGTCTGGGCTTTCACAAGCTCCGTATCCGCTTTGGTTTTGGATATATCCGTCTGCTCTTTGTCGGACGTAGACCAAAGAGCCGCCATCTTTACCTTGTACCTGGGAATCTCCTTGAACCGTCCCTCGCGCTTGCCCTGGATAAGCATGAGGTCTATTACCGTCCGGGAGCTGCCTTTCATGTTCTCCTTCTGGATGTTCTCCACCATGTTATAATAATTCTCCATGTCATTCTCGCCAGTGGAGTTCATCCCGGCAGGAGAGCGTCCGAATAGGATTGTCTGTGGAATGTCCGTAACAGCTGACAGCATATTGCATGTAGCATCCAGGATGTCCTTCACCCCTGCCATCGTGATATTCTTGAAATCGTAGTCCTCCCCCTCGGTATCAATGGCTATGCTGTTCAGAATACCCCTTGCCATATCAATCAGCTGGAGCCTCCGGATTGCCTTATCCTCACCCTCGTCCGTTGCCAGCATATTAGAGAGGTTCTTCATCTTGTATATGGCCTGGACGCACCGCTCCAGCAGTTTCACGCCGTTTCCGTGGGATGTTACGCACTCCCGGAGAGCACTTCTTATCTTCACATACTCTGGGATGCCCCAATACCGGTAATTGGTGTTCGTGGTCTGTTCTGGCAGGCGTCCGTTCCGGAATACCAGGCACCGTGACTGATGCACAACGAAATAGCCATATACGCTGAATACCTGGTAATACTCCGGCTCTCCAAACGGCACATCACCATCCATGCTGTCAGCAAAATTGAAATGGTAGAGGTTCGTGTAGTCCGGCTGGACAACCGCCCTCTCGAACACTCGCAGCTCCTCGATGCTCCGGACATCGCTCCAGTTCAGAGGCTCCTCCAGCCCCCGGCCATCATCCACCAGCATGACGATGATCGCGCCACCGTAAAGTCTGGCCCATTTTTCCGCCGTTGCAAACTTATCCTCCAGCTGTAATGAATCCATCCGGTCCTCTATATACTCCGATACGTCAGAATCCCCAAAATCAATATCATAGCCATGCTTAACAGCCTCCTCGGAAGGGCGGTCTATAATCTTCGCAAAAAGCCCATTCCCTTCATACAGCCTGGTAAGCTCCATGTCAGAGACAAAAGGCTCCTGCGTGTAGGTGTACGCGGTGGAGTTATCCTGCGCGGTTCCGTATTTATTGAGCATATTTGAGTAACCGTCCTGCCGGAACTGCTCCTGCGTACCCTCAATGATGGCCGCGCCTCTCTGTAGCTGCCGCTGCTTTTCCAGCCTGGCTTTCTGTGTATCGTCCATAAAGTCCTCACTTCCTTCCTACAATAGGTTGTCAATATTGAATGCCATCCCCAGGGTAAGCTCATTGAAAGCGGATGATCCGGCATCCACCATATCCTTGAACTTGCTTTCCGGGAATGATTCCAGCTGATTGAAATATGCTTCGTTCCATGCCCCAGCCACGACATCGAACAATCCCAGCTGCCATTGAGCCGCCATAGGCTCCGCCCTGGTCTGCTTGCTGCCGGATTCCTGCTTTGTAACCACATCATATCCTGCCAGCATCTCAATATAGCTTTGTGCCTGCTCTTTTCCGGCCTGCCCTGGGTCTTGCGGTAGCCTCTGCCTCACATATCCATATTTGGCATTGTCCGCCGCCGATGTTGTCTTAACCAGTTTTCGGACATCGCCAGCTTTCAGCTGTTGGTTTATCACGTCTATCACAACGAATCTTCCGTTGCTCCTCTTTGCCATAAGAACGCCGGATGTATATGCCGCATCATCGTCCTCGTCCACATCAGTAGCCGCAAGGTCCCATCCGCGCACGATGGAAACGATGTCATCTGGCACAGCATCCAGGATTGTGCCAATCTGTACACGCTTGAAATACAGACCGGCCGCAGGCTTGATTTTCCAGTTGCCGTGAAGCAGGCGCTCCCTCTCGACCAAAGGTAAAGCCTCCAGGTTTGCCTTATACCCTGGGTCTTTCTCCATAAGGATTTTATTGTCCGCCAGGGTGCTTGCTATGAATGTGACGCTCTTAACCTTGTCGGCCTTGATGCCTTTATCCAGAAGCTCCTTCCTTGTGTCGGCCCATACCACTTCATCATCCACACGCGCCATATACCGTTTTTTTCCAGAGCGCTCCGGAATAGGGTATCCGGTCTCCGGGTTTATCCACCAGGAAATGAACTTTGCCACCCATGAATCCGCGTCCGGGTTGCATGTGGCTCTGACGTAAGGCTTCACTCCGCAAGTGGAGCGGTTACGCGACAGCATATAAAAAAACTGGCGTTCTGAAAAATGCGTCAGCTCGTCAAACCCTATGAATGTTATCTGGGAACCCTGCCACTTCTCAACATCCGCATCCCTCCCCAGGAAATCAAAGTATATGTTAGCCTTGCTCTTGAATGACCACCGGAATTTTGGCGTCTGCACGGATTTGGCACCGGCTATGTCTCCGTACATCTCCTGGCTCTCGTCCCATATACCGCCGGATGCAAATATCTGGTTGAAATTCTTCCGGAAGATGACTGCCCTATATCCCTTAGTGTTGATGTACCGCAGCGGCTCCATGAGTATTGCATAGGTCTTTCCTCCACCGGCGGCGCCTCCGTAAATCGCTATATCCGCGCTGGTAGCCAGGAACTTCTCCTGGGGGCCTTTCTGGGGACGTATCACTTTATTCATCCTCGTCAGCCTCCTTCTCCGGCATATAGACCTCCACCCTGGTCTGCTCCTCCTCGTCTATCGCGTTATCGCTTGCAGACACGCTCCGGTTCAGCCTCTCCAGCTCGGTAGCAATCTTGATATACTCCTTGATGTCCCTCGGCGTCATGTCCTCAACTTTCAGCTTCTCCAACGCCTCCAGTGCCTTTTTCTGCATCTGAACAGCAATCTTGGTGTGGCGCTTCGTCATGTCCTTTAGGTCCTTGACTGCCTCCGCGTGTGCCTGGCGCTCCATCTCATTGTCATAAGCCCTCACCCTTTCGTCCCATCCGTACTTAGACTTCCAGCGTGAAATGAGCTGTCTACTCTTAGACAACCGCTCGCAGACTTCATGGTTAGACCTCTTTAGACCTAAATCCCGGTAGATTGCAAACGCCTCAAATGCCTGCTCGGTTTCCCCCTTCTGGCGTTCCCACGGCTTTTCGGTTTTGGACACTTCGCCCACCTCCTTCGCTCCGCGGTACTACTTCTGGGTTATTTTATGGCAATCCATCCACAGAAATTAAGGCATCTCCAGAACATATCCACAACCTTAAACCCTGCATTGTGCAGCATCTCCACATTCCATCCAGGCTTCAGCGGAGACAGCACGTTTTCCAGGCTCTTCCGCTTTTCCACTATCTTCTCAATCGTGTAGCCGTTCCGGCGCTTCATCTCATAGTACAAATCCACCAGAAGGTCATCCGCCCCTCCGTCCGCCACTACCTTCTCTACAAAGACAAGCGCCCCTCCGTACAGCATGTGGTCGTATATGTCATTCAGCATTTTCTGGCGGTACGATGTGGGCATGAACTGCATGGATAGGATGGACAGTACCAGGCTGTTTGCCAGGGGCATTTCCACTTCAAAAAAGTTACCGTTTACGCATTTCACAAAACCGGCCCCGATGCCTACCGAAAATTTACTCCTGCACTCCTCCAGCATTGCTGCGGAGTTGTCACAGAGGAAATACTTGTTTTCGTCCGCGTGTTTCTCGTAAAAAGGCTCTATTGCAAGCCCGGTAGAGCACCCTATGTCCGTGATCCAGGTGTCGGGAGTGATGAACTTTTCTCCTATCTCATAGACCAGACTCCTCATGCTCCGGTAGTCCGGGATGCTCCGCTCCAGCATATTTGCAAAGCACCGCGCCACTTCGCTGTCAAATTCCCACTTCCCATTCGGTGACACGTTATCGACATTCCCATTACTTCCCATAGCTCCCCTCCTTTCCCGGCAGCTTTACGCCTAACCGTTTTTCAAACACTTCCCTCGCCCGGCCTGCAAGCCCCATAGTGGAGCCGTCCGGATAAGGAAGGTCAAACTCAAAATCCAGGGCATCCGCCAGCGCGTCTACATCCAGGATAGGTTCGATTGCCTCCAGGTACCAGAATTTCTGAATGAGGTCCAGCCTCTTAATCTTGCGGAACTTCGGCGCGAATATCCCGGTCATTTCCTCGCTTGTATGCCCCTTCTGGACTTTCGGGTGCTTTGAAATATCTCCCAGGATGGTATTAGGTTCATAGTCCAGATCGAATGTCAGCCTCGCTTCATCCTGGACGGACTTTTTCTTCGTGGCCGTGAACTGGTGCGCCTCGTTGCTCTGGCACCAGCATACTACCTGGCCTTTCGGATAACAGAGAGCCGCTGCGATAGCTGCTATCTTCTTTCTGTCCTCCATGAACGGCACGGAATTGAAAACAGAGGATATGAATACCGATGTGTACTCCACACCGCTCTCTACCTCCTCCAGGAACCGCTCCGCTATCTCCAGGCTCTTTTGCTTGTGTATTTCATCGCCGGTAGTGACGAAATAAGGCTCGAATGCAGAGACATACACGCCTGCGGCTCGGAGCGTCCTAGTGTTGTTCAGCTTTCCGGCGCCGAAATCCACAATCTTATCCCCATACCGGCCGGTCCAGGCTTTTAATACATCGCCCTCCAGCTTGAAAAAGTCCCTGCCGTTATTATTCGGGAATACTCCCTTGAAAAAACCGTCCCCCAGGGCGCAGTTGCCCTCCGCATCCGTCTCCCTGGTGTTGCGCTCCCTCATAAAGGAATTATACCGGAGTACGTCCGCGTATTCGGATTCCATAGAGAAGTCCATTGATAATAGATTCAGCATCGCAGACGCGAACTCCCTCTGGGCCTCCGTCACTTCCACGCACTGTATGAACTTCTTTCCGGCCTCCGCCGCCACCTGGAGCCTGCCAATCCCGTTCACCACATCCATGTCCGGACCGATGACTACCGGCATAAGGCTCCCGGTCTTTTTCTCCAGCGCCTTTGCCAGCGCTTTCATGTGGGAATCGAAATCCCGGTGGTTCTTCTTGGCCAGCTGTACGGTATCAATCCTCCTGCAAGCGTATACGCACGGATAGGATGCCTCGCTCCCAGGCTCGATGTCCGGAAGGCCGGCACACATGCCGTCTATGTCCATGTTATAGAGGCGCTTTTTAATCTTCGTACATGTGTCCTGCTTCTGGAGGTCATTTGTTGCCCGGTTGAACAGTACGTTCAAAGCCTTCCTGCTGTTCAAATCCTCCTGGTCTACATACTGAACCGGTATCTTGTCAAACCCCATGCGCTCCGCCACCAGATGGCGCTGATGCCCGGATAATATCTCGCCGTCCTTATCCGCATAGATAGGCAGCAAAAAGCCCAGCTTTCGCAGAGACATTTCTGTGAGTGCCAGGCGCTTTTCATCATTCTTTCTTGGATTGTATTCTGACGCCCTCACGTCGCCAATAGGGACTAATTTAACCATTAAGTATCCTCCTTTTAATTTCATCAGAAATCGCCTTAGAATCGAAAATTCCGGCGTCCCGGATGGTATTTAGCATCCCCTGGTACTCCGATAAGGTAATCTTGAACTTGAAATTGCCAATCTTTACTACTGTGGTACCCTCCGGACCGGAAGGCTCCTCCGCCTCCTCCGGTTCATCCTCCGGAAGTTCGGGCGGCTCCACATCCTCCAGCATCCGCTCCAGGTCTACCTCGCCCTCCTCAAAACCAGTAGGAAGGGAGAAAACAGCCTCGTCCTGGAGCAGGGCCGCCAGCATATCCATGTCCCATTCGCCCTTTATTCTATTAAGGGCAACGCATAAAGCCTTCTCCCTGGCCTGGTCCGGCTCCTCCACCATCACGCATTCCACGGATTCCACGCCCATATCCTTCAGCACGGATAAGCGCTGATGCCCTCCCAGGCAGCACATGTTATGGCTGTTCACCACCAGCGGCTCCACGAAACCAAACTCCCTTATGCTGTCCGCTATCGCCTCATATTCCCTGGAACCCTTCTCCAGTGTGATGCGCGGATTGAAAGAGCTTGCCCGGATGTCTGCTATATTCAGAGTTTCTATCTTCATCCCATCAGCCTCCTTTTCATTTCTCCCTCTACCATCTCCTTAGAGAACCCGACCTTCTCCCGGATGTCTGCCATCATATCCTTGTACGGCCCATCCGGAATCCGGAATTTATATTC
>CAOKJI010000055.1 GCA_948468495.1 uncultured Dorea sp.
ATTTATCGTCATGTGTAATTCTGGTAATAAAATAATGATTTAAGATGATTTTAAAAAATTCTGAATAAAAAATCCGGCATTGCGGATACTAATCCTGAGTTTTTTATGAAAAGGAGGTATCTTGCAATGCCGGAATTAAGATGTACCGTACAGACCTGTGCGCACAATAAGGAATTTTATTGTGATTTGGACAAGATTCAGGTTGGTGGAGACAAGGCGAAACGCGCAACCGAGACCTGCTGTGACAGTTTTGTAGAACGGAAGGGAGATTCCTACAGCAACGTTGCAGGTCAGGCTTCACCGACGAGTAAGATTGACTGTGAGGCTGTAGACTGCATGTATAATGATGAATGCCAGTGTCATGCTGGTAAGATCAGCGTGGAGGGAAGCAATGCCTGTCAGTGCAGGGAGACAGAGTGCGCGACCTTTACCTGCTGCTAACCTGGATATAGCAGTCTAATTTGAGGAGTAAGGATATGGCAAATTGGTTTGCCGTATCCTTATTTTTATGCTATACTAGACGTGTTTGTAAATGATGAATTTGGCAGGAGTGTACGGCATGGAAGAGGAAAAGAAGAAAAATAAAGACAGAGCGGCAGAGACTCCGGACGGATATTACAGCAATCGGCCAAGACTTGGGAATCAGAATCCATCAAGGCTTAGGCGGGAGCTTGGCAAATGCATGACCTATCTTGTAGTAGTTATAGCGGGGATTGCATTTTATTTTGCATTGCTGCGGCTTACAGATATCTCAGGCGTGTTTGCGAAAGCGATTGATGTGCTGAAGCCGTTTTTATATGGCGCGCTGATAGCATTTCTGCTGAATCCAATTGTAAAGCAGGTGGATGCAATCCTGATTCCTGTAATAGAGAAGCGAACAAGGAATAGGGATAAGGCTGAGAGATTATCCAGAACAGCAGGTATTGTGCTGGCGATTGTAATTATGATTGCGATTATCACAGGATTATTTAACATGCTGATACCGGAGCTGTATCAGAGTATCCGAAGTCTGGTGTTTACACTGCCCAGACAGGTTAATGGACTGATGGATCAGTTGAATGAGATTGTGAAAGATGATTCAAATATTGGCGTTATGCTCCGAACATTTGTGGAAGAGGCGACAGAGACTTTTGAGAACTGGCTAAAGAACAATTTCTTTCAACAGGCGAATGATATTATGACGATACTGACTACCGGAGTGATTGATTTTGTCGGTGAGATATTCAATGCCCTGATTGGAGTGATTGTATCTATCTACATGCTGTATAGTAAAGAGATGTTTGGAAAACAGAGTAAAAAGATTACATATGCTGTCTTTCAAGCCCGCCATGCGAATATAATTCTGCATGTTACCCAGAAAGCGAATGAAATATTCGGCGGTTTTCTGATTGGAAAGATTATTGACTCTGCGATTATCGGATTGTTATGTTTTTTGGGACTGACCCTTCTCAATATGCCATATACGCTTTTGGTCAGCGTTATTGTAGGCGTGACAAATGTAATTCCGTTTTTTGGCCCGTACATTGGAGCAATTCCAAGCGCTGTATTAATCCTTCTGGCAGATCCAATTAAGGGAGTTTATTTTCTGATATTTATTCTGGTACTGCAGCAGCTGGACGGTAATTTTATCGGGCCAAAGATATTGGGAAGCTCTACGGGACTTTCTTCATTCTGGGTGATTTTTGCAATTCTTCTGGGAGGAGGAATGTTCGGATTTCTCGGAATGCTTCTCGGAGTGCCGACGTTTGCAGTTATTTATTATATTATTCAAATGGTGATTAACGGAAGACTTCACAAGAAGAACTTGCCGGAGGCCTCAGAATTTTACGATGAGTTCAGCTTTGTGGATGACGGCGGAAAGTATATGATTTCCAGGGAGACTCTGGAGAGAAAGCAAAGGCAGGCAGAGGAAGAGAAGGAGGGCGATGAGCCTTCGGAGAGTGATGATATTTAATATAGAAAGAGAGGAATAGTTATGCCGATTCGGGTACAGAATGATCTTCCGGTTAAGGAAATACTGGAGCATGAGAATATATTTGTAATGGATGAACACAGAGCGATGCATCAGGATATCAGGCCAATTCAGATTGGGCTTTTGAATCTGATGCCTCTAAAGGAGGATACTGAGCTACAGATACTTCGGTCTCTGTCCAATACGCCGCTGCAGGTAGACGTCACTTTTGTCAACGTATCCGGCCACGTGTCGAAGAATACTTCAACCAGCCATATCAATAAGTTTTATCAGCCTTTTTCTGAGATAAAAAGCCGTAGATTTGACGGATTTATCATCACTGGAGCGCCGGTGGAACAGATGCCTTTTGAGGAAGTGGACTACTGGGAGGAACTGACAGAGATTATGGACTGGACGAAGGGCAATGTTACTTCAACGCTTCATCTGTGCTGGGGGGCTCAGGCGGCGCTTTATTACCATTATGGGATTGACAAAGTGCAGATGCCGCATAAACTGTTCGGAGTATTCCCGCACCAGGTGATGAACCGGAAGATTCCGCTGGTGAGAGGATTTGACGATGTATTTATGGCGCCCCATTCCAGACATACCGACGTGCCGATAGAGAAGCTCCGACGCGACAAGAGGATTACAATTCTGGCGGAGTCGGAAGAAGTGGGACTGTTCCTTGGAATGGCAGAGGACGGACGGCAGATATTTGTCATGGGTCATCCGGAGTATGACAGGGTGACGCTGGATGGAGAATATAAGAGAGACTTAGGAAAAGGACTTCCAATTGATATTCCAAAGAATTATTATCCGGAGGATAATCCGGAGAATAAGCCTCTGCTTACCTGGAGGGCTACGGCGAATAACCTCTATACGAATTGGGTTAATTATTATGTGTACCAGACGACGCCTTATGATTTGTATGGGACGCCGTTTTGATGCGGTGTTTACAAGATTTGTTGAAAAGTCAAAGTATCGTAAAATGATATCAAATATCGGGCAGTATCGCAATATTGGGAGTACAAAGGGAGTAAAAGCAAACCTGTTATGGGAGTACAAAATTCGTAGTCTAAACGGAACTCTGATAAAGAACATTCTTGAAAATTTGAGAACAAACTGTTGAGGGTGTATTGCAAAAGGCAGTATATCCTCAATTTTTGTTTGACAAATGTTTTTGCTACTAAATATGGTATAATTAAAACACTAAAAGAGAAAGGGAGTGATATTTTGAATTTAGAAGTGAAACACTTGAAAAAAGTATATACAAATGGCGAGAATGAAACGCAAGCGCTTCGAGATGTGAGTTTTTCTGTAGAACAGGGAGAATTTGTATGTATTATGGGAAGTTCGGGTTCTGGAAAAACGTCTCTTTTAAATATCATTGGAGCACTCGATGTATCGACGGAAGGAAAGATTTGGATAAATGGGATAAGTATTACGGATATGGAGTCAGAAGATAGGACAGTTTTTAGAAGGCGTAATATTGGATTTGTATTTCAGCAATATAATTTGGTTTCAATGATAAATGTATATGAAAATATTGTACTTCCGTTGAGACTGGACGGTGCAAGTGTTGATGAAGCGTTTTTTAAAGAATTGACAGTATTACTGAAAATAGAAGAAAAATTAGATAAATTGCCAGAGACACTTTCGGGAGGGCAACAGCAACGTGTAGCGATTGCAAGGGCACTTGTTACGAAACCAGCACTTATTTTAGCAGATGAACCAACAGGCAGTCTTGATTCAACTACAAGTATGGAAGTGGTTAGACTGTTGAAAACATGTGCAAAACGATTTTCCCAGACGATTATTATGGTAAGTCATGACTGGGAAGTTGCAAAGCAGGCTGACAGAATCATTAGGATAGAAGACGGGGAAATTGCGGATTGGGAGAAATAAAGAATGATAGAAAAGAAAAAAGACACTTCCATAAAAGGAAATGCAATTGTCAATATGTTAGCAACAGCAAGCGGAAAGGCAAATAAAAGCAGAAACAGAGTGCTTTTGGGAGCAATTATTTTAAGTATTATTTCTCTAACAATTGTATTTGGAGTATCAGATAAAAAAATACAGACGGAATACATGCAGGCAGTTCACAGAGCAGGAATGACAGCTTCTGCTTATTTGGAAAAGGGAACAAAAGAACAGTATGAACTGATAAAAGGGAAACGTTATATAGAGCAGTCGGGACGTAGTCTGTCGTTGGGAAGCGCCTATGAGAAGAACAATAAACTTGTTTGTCAAGTGAAGATCTTGGACGAAAACGCATGGCAGGATATTGTGAGTCCTGCTTATGGGAAAATTACTGGAACATACCCACTCAAAAATGATGAAATTATGTTTTCTGAGAGAGCCTTAGACAATATGGGTATGAAGCCTTTGAAAGAAGGAATGGAAATTACATTGACAATAGAAATTGGGCTTTTTCGGAAAGAAACAGAAACATTTAAGATTTGTGGCTGGTTTGAAGATTATATGGAACCTTCTGCAAGCCCTGCTATTGGGTATCTGTCAGAGGAAAAACTTCGGGAGTGGGGTGTGGATTTTGATGAAAACGCAGACATTTTGATAAAACAGAAAAGCCGTATTTCGTGGCAAGAATTGGAGAAAAGAATTTATGAAGACATACCAATGAAAGCAAAAACGCAGAATCTTACTGCGTCTGATTCTTATGCTTACGAGGTAATTCATCAATTCGTTGGTGGATATGGCATGGCATTTGCAGGAGCAATGATAATTCTTGTAGGTGTATATTTGCTTATTTATAATGTGATGCGGATTTCTATGATAAATGATATTCGTCAAATAGGACTTTTGAATACACTGGGTGCTACGGGAAAACAGCTACGGCAGATATATCGAAGGCAGATTGGACGGCTTATCTATCAAGGAAGTATTATTGGTGGTATTGTTTCCTTTATAGTGTCAAAACTTTTGGGAATCCGTTTGAGAATCCTAATATTTGCTATATTGTTTTCGGCAGGAGTGATATTTGTGGCGACAATTGGAATTATCCGAAAAGCGGTCAGACTGTCTTGTGTGGAATCTATGCATTATACAGAAAGCGTGAAGGTGTATAAGCAAAGGAAAATAAAGACATACAAGAGAAAACGGAGTGAAATGCAAGAACTTTTTTATATGGCTTGGCAGAATATACTTCGGAGTAAAAAGCAGACTATCATTACAATAAGTTCTCTGTTTTTGGGGTTAGTGACCGCTTTAGGGGCAATTGTAATCATAGAAGGTAGCGACCTAGTACATTACTATAAAGATAGACCGGATTTTATTGTCTTTGGTGAAATGTGCGAATGGAGCTCTAAGCAGGAAGGGTATGGAAATGAATACAAAGGAAATGAGTTTGAAGAAGATATGTTGAAGACAGAAGCACCAGCAATCGCACTTATTTCAGATAATTATTATGAAGAATTTTCACCCATTTCGGTATCTGTATCGCAGGAGATTATGAATCTAGAGGGCGTTGAGAAGGAGGATTCCTACATATTGGAAGGTGCATATATGATCCCGATATTTACGGAAAAAGGAATTCGTCCTATGATAGAAGGAAAAATCAGTAATGAAGATGGTGCTGCTGAAATTGAAGCAGACTGGTGTATTGTGCAAATTTTAAATGAAGAAGAAATTGTTAAATTGTCAAAGTATGTCGAAGGTAAACAGTTGCCTATAGATATGAGCAGCTTAGAAAATGGAACAGGTGCACTCATGTTACATGACCATATTCTTTCGCCAGAACAGGAAAAACAAGCAAAGGAAAGTGTTGGAGAACCATTAGTTTTTAAATCTTTTGCACCTAAAAAGTATATGAATGAACTGGAAAAGATGAGTGAGGACGAACAAGAGGATTTTGAAAAACAATGGGATACGCAACGGTCTGAAAAATTCAAATTTTGCGGATATTTTGATACTGCGTACAATGATTTTCCGCCGATACGTCAAACATGGCATGGTTCAAGGTTATTGTATTTTGCAATTAGTGAAGAAGGATTTGCTAAATTGCCAACAAGTAAAAAAATACTTTATATGGAAATCAATGTAGAGACTGATGAACAGCGGATAAAAAGTGCGATTCAAAATATTTTGCTAAAAGAAAATCAAATAAGACAGAAAAATGAAGAAAGTGGAATTACCTATGTTAGCAAATCAACGGTTCTTTCCAGGGAAGAAAAGGGTATTCAGAGAAATCGTTTGCTTCTTAGTTGTATTAGCATTATTTTGATATTTGTAGGATTGATGAACTATTCAAATGTGATGGTTACGGGAATTTTAACCAGAAAAAAAGATTTTTCAGTAATGAGAAATATTGGTATGACAAAGAAACAGCAAAGAGATTTATTGATTACAGAAGGGGCTTGTTATTGTGTCCTTACTGGAATTTTAATTCTGACTGTAGGTACAGGAGTTTTGTGGATAATTCAATCCTATATGGAAAAAAGAGTCCTTTATTTTAATTATACATATCCAGTAGATTGGATATTATTTTTATTAATTTGTTTGTGTGGGATTTGTATTTCCGTTCCATTAGTAATATATAAAAAGTTAGTTGAATAGTATACCCAAACTTCGTTGCGGCAGGGTATAGCTTGAAGAAATTCTCTTTCGTTTTGGTAAAAAAATAGTCGCTCATTTTTGAACGTCTGGAAATAAAAAAGGAACAAAAGAGAAAAAAATAATGGAGATAGCGAGACTCGAACTCGTGACCTATACGTTGCGAACGTATCGCTCTCCCAACTGAGCTATATCCCCATAAGACTATTATAGCACTAATAATATAAAATTCAAGTAGATGAAAAAATTTTAACGTACTGTTACGTTGTATTTGCAGGAAATGAATCTCATACTTGCATATTTGCAGTATATGTGCTATGATAGTCGAGTCGATGCAAATCCATAAAGAAAGACTCCGAAGCAGGAACAGCTTCGGAGTTTTCGTGTTTTATGGGAAATGAAGGAAAAACTTTTTTTTGCTCACAAGATGAATAATTCCATGTCAGGATATAGCAGAATCGGGTATGGAAAAGCAAAAGGTTTTTCATTGAAGGGAGAGAGAGTATGAGTTTTGCTGATGTTTTATCAACAGTCAATAATTTTGTGTGGGGACCGGTTATGCTGGTTCTTTTGGTAGGAACGGGAGTATTTCTTACAGTCCGTTTGAAATTCCTGCCCTGGAGGAATCTTGGGTATGCTTTGAAACAGGTGTTCGCCAGACAGGAGAAGAGTCTCAGTGACGAGGGAGATATTACGCCGTTCCAGTCTCTGATGACGGCGCTTGCGGCTACCATTGGCACTGGTAACATCGTGGGCGTAGCGACGGCTATGGTTCTGGGCGGTCCGGGGGCCATTGTCTGGATGTGGATTAGCGCGCTGTTCGGTCTTTCTACCAAATATGGTGAGAGCGTTCTTGCTGTTAAGTATCGTCAGAAGAATGATAGGGGCGAGATGGCCGGAGGTCCGATGTATGCGATGCAGAACGGATTTAAGAATAAGAGTCTGGGCAGGTTTTTTGCAGTGGCATTTGCGCTGTTTGCAGTGCTTGCCTCGTTTGGAATTGGGAATCTGACACAGGGCAATTCTATTTCCGGCGCAGTGCAGACGACTTTTGGCGTGCCAACCTGGATAACAGGCGCAGTTCTTACATTTGCGGCGCTTCTGGTATTGGTGGGCGGAATCCAGAGCATTGGCCGGGTATGCTCGATTGTCGTACCTTTTATGGCGGTGTTGTATTTTGTGGCGGGTTTTGTGGTAATTATTCTGAATATTGAGAATGTTCCGGAGGGGCTGGCACAGATTTTCAGTATGGCATTTAATTTTGAGGCTATGGGAGGCGGCGTAGCGGGAACGGTGATTGCCAGCGCTATGCGCTGGGGCGTTGCCAGAGGTGTGTTTTCCAATGAGGCAGGTCTTGGTTCGGCGCCTATCGCGGCAGCGGCAGCTAAGACAGACCATCCTTCCAGACAGGGCTATATCAATATGACTGGAACGTTCTTTGATACGATTGTGGTGTGCTCTATGACCGGGCTTTCGATTGCCTCGTCAGGCATGCTGGGGCAGATTGATTCGGCTACGGGAGAGGCTCTTACCGGAGCAAACCTGACGATTGCGGCGTTTCAAACCGGGCTTGGAACCTTCGGAGGGTGGCTGGTAACAATCGGAATTACATTATTTGCATTTTCTACGATTCTCGGCTGGGAATATTATGGGGAGAAATCACTGGAATATCTTGCGGGTTCTACAAAGTTGAATATATTATACCGGATTTTCTTTTCCCTGATTGTATTTGTAGGGGCAACCACGCAGCTTCAGTTAGTGTGGGATATTTCAGATACCTTTAACGGTATGATGGCAATTCCGAATCTAATCTGCCTGCTTGTTCTCAGTAATGTAATTGCAAAAGAATGCTTTGATTATCAGGATAAGGTAATCAGGAAATGAT
>CAOKJI010000056.1 GCA_948468495.1 uncultured Dorea sp.
CATTGGAAAAGTACCTGGCCCCGTACTTCCCCAGAATCCCGGAAGAACCGATACCGATAAAGATAATGCACCGGGACTGAACAAGGTACTGATGCGCCCTGTCAATACTTGCCTGAAAGTCTGTAGATTGCAATTGCGACAAAAAGCCCTGCAGTTCCGTTCCGCCGTCATCCTTAAGCGCTTCTCTCTTTCCCTTCAGAAACTCCTTGTACTTAAGCTTAAATTCACTGTACCCGTCCGCTCCGCTTTTCTTACAGAAACGTAGAACCGTAGCCGTAGAGACATGGGCCATGTCGGCAAGTTCTTTGATTGTCATCCCGCCAATCCGACCTTCATTTTTCACAATACAGTCATAAACTGCAAAATCAAGCTCTGTAAAGCCTTCCATTATTTCTTTTGTGAACATAATTACCACATCAACCCCTCTCTGATTTGGAACTGTCTAAACACATTATAACAATAATCAGCCTCATAATTCAATAGTATCAGCGAAACACCTCCAACATCCGCTCCTCCTCAAACTGCTTCAAATATAACTGATAATACTGCCCTTTCTTTCTGATTAACTCTTTATGATTCCCCTGCTCAACAATCTTCCCATCCTTCATCACCAGAATCAAATCCGCATTTCTCACCGTAGACAGCCGATGCGCAATCATAAAGGACGTATGTCCCTCAAGCAGCAGATCGGTTGCCTTCTGAATTAACTGCTCCGTCCATGTATCTATGGAGGACGTAGCTTCATCCAGCACAAAAATAGCGGGCTTCGCAAGAATCGCCCTGGCAAATGAAATGAGCTGTTTTTCCCCGGTTGACAGGCGGCCCCCTCCTTCGCCCACGTCTGTATCATAGCCCTTTTCCAGCCGGGCAATCACCTGGTCTGCCGATACCCTTCTGGCGGCCTCCTCTACCTCCGCGTCCGTCGCTTCCAGTCTGCCGTACCGGATATTCTCCCGGATTGTCCCGGAAAAGAGATGGGGATTCTGCAGTACATAGCCAATCTGGCTGTGGAGCCAGAGCTGGGAACGCTCCCTGTAATCTCTGCCGTCAATCAGTATCTGCCCTTCGGTGGGTTCAAAGAACCGGCCCGCCAGATTGACAATCGTCGATTTCCCGGCGCCGGTATCTCCCACAATCGCCACCGTAGTTCCCGCTGGAATCTTCAGATTAAAATGCTCCAGTACATTTTCCTTTCCATCTGGATAACAAAACGTCACATCCCGAAATTCAATATCGCCTTTTATCGGCTCCCAGTTTTCCTTTTTCGGATGCATGGAATCACCGTATCTCTCCCGCACCTCCCACGAATCCGTAATATTCGGTTCCTGCTCCAGCAAATCCGTCACACGCTCGATATTTGCCTGACAGGATATCAAGTCTGACAACAGCCTTGCAAGCTGCTGAATCGGCTCGAAGATTCCCACTGCATAAGATAAGAATACCGACAGCGTCCCCAGCGCAATCAACTGGTTCTGTACAAAGTACCCGCCTCTTGCCAGCACAAATGCCGTTACCATAGAGCTGAAAAATAGTATCAACGGCATGTAAACAGCAGTCAGCTTCGCAAGGGTCATAGAACTCCCTTTCATCCGGCCGGTAATTTCCCGAAACTCCTTGTCATTTAACCCTTCCACAACCAGCGTCTTGCTGGTCTGTACTCCGGTAATTCCTTCGTTAAATGCTCCTGTAATCTCAGAATTGGTTTCCCGGATTTTCCGATTCCAAAACAGCATCCGTTTCTGAAAAAAAGACGTGAGAAGCGCAATCAGCGGGACCACCAGCAGCACTATAAGAGCCAAACGCCAGTTCAGCACAAACATAATTCCAAACACACCGGCCACATAGGCAAAGGCCCAGAACATATCCACCAGCCCCCATGCAAGCACTGTCGCAATCTTAAGAGTATCGCTCATAACTCTGGCGTGAATATACCCCACCGGCGTCGTATTATAATAGGAAAAAGAAAGATTCTGCAGATGAACAAATTGCGCCCGTTTCAAATCCTTCCCTACATTCATCTCAATATGAATCGCCGCGCGCACGCTGAAAAACAGACTCACCGTCTGCACGATAATCGCGAGCCCGTAAATAACGGCAAACCGGCCGATCCCCTTCAGGCTCCCCGGCACAATAAAATGGTCGATGGCATAGCTCTGAAACAAAGGTACCCCTGCGTCCATCAGTACCAACAGCACGTTTAAGCTGACTGTGGTTGCAAAATAATGATAATAAGGCCGGAAGAATGGCAGCATCTTCTTCCATACAGACAGGCTGAAATTCTTCTTTTCCATCTCTATCTCCTTCCTGTTCTCCATACGTCAAAACTCCTCCAAATTACGCGCTTCCCAATAGTTATCCTTCCTCCAGCAGCCGTCTGTCGTCCAGATTCATCTGTATTTCGTAAATCTTCTGATAAATTCCTCCGTTATGAATCAGCTCCCGGTGAGTTCCCATTTCCTCTGCCTTTCCATGATTCAGCACCAGAATCCGGTCCGCTTCCATCAGGGTTGTAATCCGATGGGAAATCAAAATCACTGTGGCATCCTTCATTTTCTCTTTCAGCGCCTTTCGGATTCGGGAGTCAGTCTGGGCGTCCACCGCTGACAAAGAATCGTCAAATACCATAATCGGCGCTTTCGCAAGCAGCATTCTGGCAATGGCCACTCTCTGGCGCTGACCGCCGGATAAGGTAACCCCGCGCTCTCCCACCATCGTCTCATAACCGTCGGGAAATCCCATAATCGCCTCATCCACGCAGGCAATCCGCGCCGCCTCCCGGATTTCCTCCATCGAAGCAGAAGGATTCGCGGCGGCGATATTTTCCCGAATAGTCCTGGAAAAAAGAAAGGGTTCCTGAAGCACGATGCCGATATGTTCCCGCAGCCACCCTCTGGAAATCTCGCGAATATCTACGCCTCCAATGAATATGTTCCCTTCCTCAAAATCAAAGAGCCTGTCCAGAAGATGCACCAGAGTGGACTTGCCGCTCCCAGTCCCTCCTAAAATCCCATAGGTCGCTCCCTCCGGAATGTGAAAGCACACATCCTCCAGAACCTTACCGCCTTCTTCATATCCGAAGGTCACATGCTCGAAAGCAATGTCCATATGCTCCGGCTCTTTACCTGCTTCTGACATATCCTCCCTGGCCGAATCCAGAATATAATTCACCCGGTCAAAGGACACGCCCGCCTTGCTCATCTCCGACAGGATACGTCCCAGGCTTCTCACCGGCCACACCAGCGTCGTATTATACGAAGCAAAGGCAATAAATTCTCCCGCGGTAATATTCCCATGTACTGCTTCTATCGCTCCAAGGGTAATAATAAAGATAACCTGAAATCCCGTAATCAGCTCTCCCACTCCCCAGTACAGCCCCGACAGAGTTCCCAGCTTAATCCAAAGTCTGGCAAATACATGATTCTTCTCGTCAAACCTGTCGATTTCAAAGCTTTCCCTGCCGAAAGCACGCACTACCCGGACCCCGGTGGCATTCTCCTGCACCACCGTAGACAACTCTCCTTCCGCCTCGTCCGCTCTGGTAAAATTCCTTGCAATCAATTGGTAAAAGACTCCTGAGTACGCCATTACAATTGGAATAAACGCCAGCGCAACCAGCGTCAGTTTCCGGTTCATAGAGAACATCATTGCCAGAGAAACCGCCAGCAGAAATACGGTCCGAAATACCTCTAACACCTGCGTCGCCACAAAATTCCGAATCGTCTCTACATCCGTCGTACACCGCTGGATAATATCCCCTGTCTGATTCTTACTGTGCCAGCTCATCGGCAGACGCTGCACATGAAAAAACAGCATGTCCCTCATATTCTTCGCGAAGGTCTCTCCTGCCTTCGCCGTATTGCTCCGGTATAAATAAATGGCAACCCCGTTTGCCAGTGCAATCCCCACAACCAGAAGCGACAATATCCACAAATGCTCCTTTAAATACGGGAGCCCTCCCGGCGCCAGCACCTCATCTATGGTAAAGCTGAAAATCTTTGGTATCAGCGCATTGAGAACCGTAGATACAAAGGACGCCGCCAGTACAATGATAAAATATGTCTTCGCCTCTCTTGAAAATCGTAATATTAAACTAAAACGGCCTTTTCTTCTCTCCGGCATTCTTCTCCACCTCTGTAATCTATATTGTTCAGACATTCGCCTATACTATTGAACTGTTAATGTCCAATATGGTATACTTAACGGACTACTAATGTCCGATATGCTCTAGTATAATAGATAGATGCCAAAACCAAAAGCAAAAAATAAATATTTCATCATTATTACCTGTCTGTGCAAACTGTAATACAGCAGACACAGAATCATTTATAATTTTCGATAAGGAGAAGAACTATGACTACAAGATGGAATTCTGAATGCATTAAGTGCATGGCTAACAAATTTTTAGGAGATTACCCGGAGACTGCCTCCGAAACAGAACGAATGGAGTACATGAGACGGATTTTCACCATCCTGTCATCCGCCAAACCCGAAGAAGGCGCTCCCGTTGTGACAGACTATATCCTGAATCTTCAGAAAGAAATGTTCGGTTATTCCTTTGATTTCACAGAGATTAAGCAATCTTTTAACAGACTGATGCTGGAGCAGGAGGCTAAAATATCCGCCGATATCAAGTCTTCGGACAATCCCATTAAGCGGGCCATACAGTATGTAATGACCGGAAATTATATTGACTTCGGCGCGCTTGACAACGTAGACAGCGACAAATTATTTGAATTATTATCAGGAGCCCCTAATCAGGAAATTGACGAACACATCTTCCTGGAATTGTATACGGATTTGGAAAACGCCAGGACCCTTACCTATATCACCGATAATTGCGGGGAGGTCGTTCTGGACAAGCTGTTAATCCGGGCTATTCAGTCCCAGTTCCCGGATATTCAGGTAGATATTATCGTCCGGGGAATGCCGGCCTTAAATGACGCTACGATGGAAGACGCTATTCAAACAGGGCTGACTGATATCGCGAGGGTAACCGGAAATGGAACCGGCATCACCGGAACATTTCTGCCTAAGATTTCTGAAGAGGCCTCCCGGATTATTCACAATGCAGATTTGCTCATCTCAAAGGGACAGGGCAATTTTGAGACATTGCGCGGCTGCGGATTAAATATCTACTACATATTCCTGTGCAAATGCAAGCTATTTACCAAACGGTTTCATAAGAAACAGTACGAAGGGATTCTTACCAATGAAAAATATTACTGATGCGGATGTTTTATGGGAGGAATTTTATGATATCCGATTTATCCGGTGTACGGACACGCGCCGGAAGGCGGCTGTAAAGATTACTCCCTTTACAATGGAGGATAAGGTCAGCGCCCACCAGATTCCCTTTAATCCCAGAGAGGTACTGGAAAGTATCAGGGCAAGGGGAATTCTTGAGCCGGTAAATATAATGCTGATAATGCTGCAGAGTTTCGTTCTTCCCAGACCGGACAACGCTCCTACCGTCATAAGTTCTACGCACATAAAGGCCTCTCCGATTCCAATGATATCAGATAGCCCACCGATTCCCTGATAACGTCCGCTTCATAGAAGAAAATCTGCGAAATCAGTCTTGGAAAACAGAGAAATATAAGTGTAATCAGGCCTCCCCACACAGCCGTCGTCCAGAAGGAGATGCGATATCCTTTTCTTACCCGCTCCATCTGGCCTGCGCCGTAATTCTGTGCCGTAAATGCGTTGATTGCCGCCGCAAAACCGTCCGCCGTATTCCAGGACAATGCCTCTACCTGACCTCCCACGCGCTGTACCGCTACTGCGCCTGGTCCGAAGGACGCCGCCATCCGGGCAAGAACCATAGAAATCATACAGTATACCGTTCCCTGTATCGCTGTTGGCGTTCCAATCCGAAACACACCTTTATAGTACCTGCGTTCTGTCAGTTTCAGAATACGGATTCCTGCCAGAACATTATGCTCACTACCGCCAGTCCCCGCCTTAAGTATCATTACCAGCATCACCATAAACTGCGCCAGCACCGTAGCCACAGCTGCACCACTTATCTCCATCCTCGGAAACGGACCAATGCCAAGAATCAATACCGGGTCCAGAACCATATTCAATACAAGTCCGATAACATTAGCCAGAAGAGGCGTCTTAGAATCTCCCTGAGCTGTATATATCCCAGTCAGCACCACCGTCAGATAGGAAAATACAACCAGACCGCAGGTAATTCTAAGATAGCTCTGCGCATACCGGACTGCTGCAGCGTCCCCCAGGTGAAAGAACGATACAAGTCCCTCTGCAAAAACCACACTGACTGACGCAAACAAGACGCCAAACACCAAAACAAGCTGCAGCGCCGCCTTTGCATAGTCTGCCGCTTCTTCTTTTTTTCCCCGGCCAAATGCCTGGGCTACGTTAACCTGACCTCCCATTCTTGCAAGGGAAGATAACCCTTGGGACAGCCAGATATACATGCCTCCCACTCCCACGCCTGCTACTGCCTTTGAGCCCAGCATTCCAATCCATGCCATATCCGTAATACTATACACCGTATTCAAAAAAGACGATGCCATAATCGGCACCGCCAGCGCAACAAGCGTTCTTAGAATCGGTCCTTCTGTCAATATAATCTGTCTGTTCTTCCTCATCTCATTGTCCCTTTATCATCTAATTCTCCAGCTTCGGTTACAGCGTGGATTCCCTCGGTCTCAAAAGTGCTAATCCAGGGATATTCCATATAACGAATCACAATCTGGCCGCTAAGTTCCACGCTCTTTGCCGGATAATACACCCAGCCAAGCACGCTTTGTTCCCGGATATAACCATTCTCCATATAGTACGTTTCCGTCTTATCAGCAAACCCTACTGATATCTCCATACGCGGAGGCGCACATCAGCTGGTATACCGGATTACATCAAGAACAATATCCCGAAACCCTCTCTTCTCCATATAAGCAACTACATTCTCATTCAATTCTACCATTCCCGGTACACTCCCTCCGTTATCTTTATCCGTAAGCCGGACACCTGAAAAGTCCTGCGGGCAGACTCCCCGCAGGAACTAATGTACGAATAACCAACCGTTAAAAGACTTATCGCATATCGCCTAACGATTCGCTATGCATGCCGGATATTGGTAAATTCTGAAATCTCCCGGCTAATCGTGCACAAATCTTCCACCGTTAATTCATGAATATCCTCATGCCCGGTAATTCTGGCAAATGTCTCCAGTTCTCTGGTACAACAGTTTAAGTAGTTGGCAACTCTCTTCGCTGCCGCCTCCACATGCAGCCTGCCGCGAAGCGTCTCATCCTGCGTAGCTACTCCCACCGGGCACATCCCGGAACCGCAGATCCGGTACTGCTGGCAGGCTGCTGCCACCATCGCAGCCGAAGCGACTGCAACCGCGTCCGCACCCATAGCTATCGCCTTGGCAAAGTCAGAGGATACCCTCAATCCGCCTGTAATCACAAGTTCAATATCCGACCGGATGCTGTCCAGATATTTTCTGGCGCGATGCAGCGCATAAATCGTCGGAACGCTTGTCGCATCCCGAATGATTGCCGGAGACGCTCCCGTTGCTCCGCCCCTTCCGTCAATCGTGATAAAATCCGGTTCTGCAGATACCGCAAACTCCATATCCCGTTCAATTCTGCCTGCCGCTATCTTGATTCCTACCGGCCGCCCGTCGCTTCGTCTGCGAAGCTCAGAAACCAGTTCCTTTAAGTCTTCCCTGGTATCAATTCCCGGAAGTTTTGACGGACTGATGACGTCTTCTCCCAACGGTTTATTCCGAATCTTTGCAATCTCCGGCGTCACCTTGCTTCCCGGCAGATGTCCGCCCATCCCTGGCTTGGTTCCCTGTCCAATCTTAATCTCAATGGCGTCGGAACTCCTTAAGTTCTCGTCTGTCACGCTGTACCGATTCGGCACATACTCGAATATGTAACGATAGGCGGCCGCTTTCTCTTCCGGCAGGATTCCGCCTTCTCCGCTGCACATAGCCGTCTTCGCCATAGCGCTTCCCATGGCCATAGCCGTCTTGGTCTCCTTGGACAGCGCTCCGAAGGACATATGGGAAATGTACACCGGTGTTCCAAGTATCATCGGTTTCTTGGCATGTTTCCCAATCACTGTCATAGTAGATACCGGCGCATGTTCATCCAAAGGCATGGGATTTAACTGGGCGCCAAGGATTAGAATATCATCCCAGTCCGGCATCGGCATCCGCGTTCCCATGGCCTCAATAATGCTTTTTCCGGTAACCGCCATCTCATGAATCTCCTTCATATAGCGGTAATCCGCGTCCGTCTTCCGGGTCTCCTTCGGATACTCAAGGGAAATCTCTCCCGCCCCCGCTTCCGATTCATCTTCTGCAGAAACCT
>CAOKJI010000057.1 GCA_948468495.1 uncultured Dorea sp.
TGAATCTGGCCAAATTCCATTGAATCCCCATAAGCTTCCAGAAAACGTTTCATAACATCATAGCTGCCATGGGCTGAAAATCCAAGATGTTTGATGCGTCCATTCTTTTTCTGCTCTGTCAGATAGTCGTAAATCCCATGTTCTTCATTCAAATACTCGTCAATATTCATCTCACATACATTATGGAACAGATAGAAATCAAAATAATCCACCTGACATTTCTTAAGCTGTTCCTCAAAAATCTCCTTCACCTTCGGCATGTTAGCCAAGTCATATCCCGGAAATTTCGTTGCAAGATAAAATGATTCTCTCGGATATTCTTTCAGAACTCTTCCCATAACCAGTTCTGAATTTCCCGCATGGTATCCCCATGCTGTATCATAATAGTTAATCCCCTTCTCCATGGCGTATGCAACCATCTCTTTAACCGCCGCCTCGTCAATCTCCGCGTCGTTTCCGTCTATTACCGGAAGACGCATAGTGCCCATACCCAGTGTTGACAGCTTCATACCCTGAAAATCTTTGTAAATCATCGTCCATTCTCCTTCCTTCCGGACTCTGCAGTAAATGCTCTCCTTGCATTCAGGCAAACCGTGCAAAGTCCTATCTGAATCACAACCGCAAATCAGTCTGTTATCCATACTTAACGAACTACTAGCGTTCGTCAAGGTATACCCAGGGGCACACCTTAATACATGCCCCTCGGACTGGCGGACTTCGTCCGATATGGTATAGTATAATACTTAAAGTCCACTTCAGGTCAAGAACTTTTCTCTTGATTCTTTTTCATAAAATATAATCCTTGATAGAGTGACGCTGCATTCGTTAATCAGGTAAATACTTTTCACAAAACTCTTTTCTTTTTTATGTAAATTGCTCCCTAAATAAACCCCATACTTCGCAGCAGATACAGCCATCCTGTCAGCGTAAACGCACTGAAAACCGTCGTCAGCATAATGACTCCCGACGAAAGTACGCCTTCATGCCCCATATTCTTTGCCATGACAAAGCTGGATACGGTAGTTGCCGAGCCCAGCATCACCAGGACAGCCACCAATTTCTCATCCCGGAATCCCATCCGAATCGCAATTGGCAGGAAGATTGCACAAAACCCTATCAATTTGATAAAAGCAGCGGTTACTGCCGGCTTTACTTTTGCCAAAGCTTTTTTAAAATCAAATGTAGCTCCCATCGCCATCAGTCCCATCGGAGTTGCGACGCCTCCCACACTGGATACCACTTTCTGCAAAATCGGCGGCATGGGAATCTGAAGAGCCGACCACAGAAGTCCTGTTACAATTCCAAGAATAATCGGATTCGTCACAATCCCTTTCATCGTTCTTTTCCATGCTTCTTTTCCGATTCCCTGCTGCCCTGGCCGGAACAGAGACAATACCAGCACCGCCATAATATTATATAACGGCACGCTCCCAATAATCATAAGCGGAGCCATACCTGCCGTACCATATATGTTCTGAATAAATGCAATCCCAAGAAGCGCCGAGCTGCTCCGATAAGACACTTGAATAAATTCTCCCTGGATACTCTTATCTTTCCAAATGCAGGATACCCCCGCTGCAATGCCAATACTGACTACCGTAGCAGCAAAACAGAATAACACAAACCGGATATCCCACATTTCCGAAAAATCAACTGTCGCCAAATCGCCGAACAGAAGCACCGATAACGGCACCAGAAACACAAATTTATTCATCTTTGCAGCAAATTCATCATCTATCCACCCAATTTTATGAAAAATATATCCCAGTACCATCATAAGAAATACCGGGATTGTAGCGTTTAAACTAAAAATTAAATTCTCCATACTTCGCCTCTATAAAAATTCAAAAATCGAAAGCTGATCATCTCTCTGAAGCTGCATTCTCCTGTCTGTAACCGCCTCGTCTCCCTTAAGGTTACCGACTAACATCGGTGAATTTACATCATGCAGCTCATATCTTCTCCTTGCACTCTCTGCATTCCCCGTTGCATAACAATATCTGCATCCATGAGTACAAGTGCCATATATTCCAATATCAATACTTTCCACGCAACCGCAGGCCTTACGCTGCCGTCTGTCCCGCTTTACATCCAGTCGGTATCCTACAATACTTTCCACCTTTTTCTTATCAATACATGAGCCTGGCTGAATCCCATAAGGTCTGAGATCCACCTTCTCTGCACAAGTATACAAAGGCAGCCTGTATTTATCCGCAACCTTAACAAGCCCTTTCGCTGCTTCTATCATATCCTCTGTTTCCAGTTCCACAAAAGGGCTTCCTCTGTAATAATCCACAAAACTGATGATACACCGGTCCGTATACGCATGAAGCCAGTCGCACATCATCTCAAACTGTTCCAGATGATAATCCAGCGTATATTTTTCGTTAATAAGAATCGGATCAAAGCGCAAATCCATCCGTTCCCTGCCAATACGCTCGCTCAGAAGCATAAATGTAGCCATAGCTTCCTCCGTAGAAGGGACATTCGGCTCCAAATCTTCCCGGTAATCTGTAATGGTCATCTCGAAATAATAGGGATACCCCAGCATATCTATCTTCTTCAGAGAGGGAATCAGAGGCTCCGGATTCTTTGTCCAAAATACAAAGCAGTCCACCGTAGCCGGAGTCAGTTTCACCCTGCTTACCTTTTTTCGATTGTATGGATTCGGGACAAGAACCTCTTCCGCCAAAAGCCGGTTCATAAACCACTCCGGATACAGCGCAGGAATATCCGTCCTTCTGCTTGCACTGATAATCATCTTAACTCTCCCTTATGGAACTATTTTACAACGCTTTGGAAATTCATGCAAGCAAAAGGAGCGGCGCGCCGCTCCTCTTGTAAGAGTTCACCCGATTACTCTTCAAAATTCTTCTTTATCAGCCTGCAATACTCTTCATATACGGGGTCTCCGCCAAAGGAATCCCTAAGCGCGTTCCTGATTCCCTGATAATACCATGCAATCTTTTTCTTATCCTTCATCCGAAAACGATTCCACAATTCCTCGCCAAACACAGGATAATCCCTGTCAATATCTCTCATGTTAGATAACTTATCAGCCAGCGCAATCTTCTGTACGTCCGAATCCGCTTCCCTGATGTGGCAAACCGTATGATTCTTACGCTCATACCATGTCTTCGTCTTATCTTCACTCTCCTGCGCGACCATCCAGGCAACCCGGGGAGAAAATTCTTCTGCAAGAACCTCCTCCGTAATTCCCGCGCAGTCTTCTATGGTGTCATGAAGATAAGCGGCGCTGATTACCTCTTCATCTTTCGTCATTGACGACACAATATCCGCCACCTCCATCGGGTGAACAATATACGGCCTCAACGAACCTTTGCGAAACTGGCCCTCATGAGCTTTGGTTGCAAATTCGATGGCTTTGTTAATCATAGTAACCTCTCTTTTATTCTTCTACAGTGTCCACAGGCGATTCTGATATCTCTTCTTCTACATCTACATTATCTTCTAAAACTCCGCTCTCGTCAAGTCCGACAATATCAGATTCTTTTTTCTCTTTTCTTTTTCTCCAATATCCTTTCCTGTGAAGCAAGTCATAAATGCAAGGCACAACAAACAGGGTCAGCAGGGTTCCGTACAGCAGACCGCCAATGGTTACCACCGCCATCGGCCTTGCCATATCCGCGCCCATACCCACTCCGACTGCCATCGTAGAAAGGCCGAGAATTGTAGTCAGAGCCGTCATAACAATCGGCCTCAGTCTCGTTCTCCCGGCTTCTGCAAGAGCTTCTCTCTGAGGCATCCCTTCTCTGATAAGCTGATTCGTATAATCTACAAACACAATACCGTTATTTACGATTACACCCGACAGCATCACAAAACCAACCATGGAGATAACGCTGACAGCTGAACCTGTAATCCAAAGCCCTAAGAAACCTCCGGTAAATGCAAGAGGAACTGTAAACATAATGATAAACGGGGACTTTAAGGACTGGAACTGGGCCACCATAATCAGATACATAAATACCAGCGCAAGAGCCAGCATTTTCAGCACCTCAACCATTGCTTCATTAATCGTCTCATCCTCGCCTGCCATCTCAATCTCATAGCCTTCCGGCGCTTCGTATTTATCAAGCTCTTTGGTTATTTTGTCGCTGACAAGACCGATATTGTCCCCGTCCTTAATCTCTGCCGAAACAGACATAATCCGGTTCTGGTTAATCCTGCTGATTGCCTGTAAACCGGAAGCATCCTCAAAAGAAGCAATATCCGCAAGCTTCACGTCCTCTTTCTTTCCATCCTGTCCGGTTACATGAAGCGTCATGTTACGGATATCTTCTCTGGTCATCGTCTCCGCCGCATCGTCGACTACATAGATGTCATATTCATCCGTATCCGTAGAAAGTGCCGTCGTACTGCGCGCATCGGAAATATGTCCGGAAATCTCCTGATAAACCTGTGCAACCGTCAGACCATGGGACATCGCCTTTGCCTTATCAACCACAACCCTGAGCTCCTCGTCGTTATCCTCGGTTCCATCCGTTACATTCTGCGTTCCTTCTGTTTTCTCAACAATCTCCTTTACATCCTTTGCCACTTTCTGCAAAGTATCCAGATCCTTGCCCTTGACCTGGACCACAATTCCAGAATTTCCAAGAGCGCTCATATCCATGGAAGACATATTTACGGTAAGCTCTCCGTCCAAATCCTTTGTGACCTTCTCAATTTCTTTCTTCAGTTCAGCATTGTTAAGCTTCGGCTTCTCTTTGGTAATCGCATAAAACTGCGCTGTTTCGGTACTGCTGTCGGTACTTAGCATACTGGTATTTCCAATCATACCGCCCAGGTCCTCAATATCTTCTATCTTACCGATCCTCTCCATTACTTCATCTGCAACAGCCGCCGTTTCCTCCATGGTACTGCCCTTCTCCATTTCCAGAGTCATACTCACTTCGGTACTCTCCATTGCCGGCATAAATTCCGTACCTCTTGCAATTGCCAGCTTCGCGCTCAAAACCAGAATCCCAAGCGCTCCAATCAGTACCACCGGCTTTATCTTAAGAGCCACGCCTATCAGCTTTCCATAGCCTTCTCTTACCTTCAGCATAAACCGGGATTCTTTGGTCTCCGTCTTCTTAAGCAGTCCGGCCGACATCATCGGTACTACCGTAAGCGCAACCAGAAGACTTGCCAGAAGAGAATACGCAATGGTAAGGCCCATATCCACAAATAACTGCCTGGTTATGCCTTCCGTAAATATAATCGGCGCAAATACGCAGATGGTTGTCAGCGTAGAAGCCGCAATCGCTCCCGCTACCTGATTCGCTCCCTGAATCGCCGCTTCCTTGGCCGAAGCGCCCTCTTCGTTCCGCATCCGGTAAATATTCTCAATAACAACGATGGAGTTATCCACCAGCATTCCCACGCCAAGCGCCAGACCGGACAGGGAGATTACATTTAACGTAATTCCGGTAAAATACATCGCCACAAGAGCAGTCAGGATACTGATTGGAATGGAGCAGGCAATCACAAGGGTCGATTTCACACTCTTTAAAAATACCAGCAGAATAATAATCGCAAGCACCGCGCCATACAGAAGATTCTGCAGTACGGAATTTACCACCAGATCAATATAGACTCCCTGATCCATCAGCGTAACGGACTTGACGCCCAGCTCTTTGTCCTTACTAATCTCACCCAGCTTCTCAAGTACTCTGTCGCTGACGTCTCCGGTAGAATAGCCGGTCTGCTTCTGAATACTGAGCATCATCGCTGTCTCGCCGTTCAGCTTCGCATAGGTCTCATCCGCATTATTGACAAGCTGCACATTCGCCACATCCGACAGTCTGACTGGCTCCATGTCCTCCATATCCAGAAGCACCAAATCCTGAATCTCCTCTATGCTCCTGAATTTATCGCCAATACGCACCAGATAATCAATACCGTCTTCCTTCACATAACCTGCCGGCATAGCAAAATTCTGCGCAGACAAAAGGGTCTGCACCATCTCTACATTCAGAACTCCTTCCATGTCGGCGCTTGCATAAGCTTCTTCTTTTGCGGAATCAATTTGAGCCTCCTGCTGTGCAATCGCAGACTCTCCCACTGCAAGCTGCGCACCGCCAGAACTTAATCCAAGCGTTGCCTGAATCTGCGCAGATGCCATCTGTCCCCTGGCTTCGGCAAGGGTAAGGGCTCCTTCATTAATCTGTTGCTGAACCGCTTCTAACTGGGCCCTGCCTTCCGCGAGCTGAGCGCTGTTCGCAAGAAGCGCCTGCTCCTGCCCCTCCAGCTCCGCAAGGCCTTGTTCCAGCAGCGGTTTTGTCGTCTCATAGCCCTGCAGGACTTCCAGATTCAGCGCAACCTGAATCAACTGCTCCTGCTCTTCCGGCGTAATCGTTCCCTCAGCCGCCTTCTGTTCCAGGAATGCCTTCTGTTGCTCTAATAATTCCCTATTCGCATTCAGCTCTTCCAAATTCTGCAGTTGTGCCTGCGCGGCTGCTTTTGACGTCTGCAAGACTGCAAGGCTTTGGTTCAGCGTGGTCTCGCCCATATTCAGTTCCGCCATCTTCTCCGTAATCTCAAGCTGCGCCTGCTTAAGCTCCTCAGCCTTTTTCGAGATCTCGGCTTCCGCCTGCCCAAGCTGACTTGCGGCCTCCGCCTGCCCTGCCTCAAACTCTGCCCTTCCGCTCTCCACCTTCGCCCGGGCGTCGGCAAGCGCGGCGCTGGCCTCCTCAAATTTGCGGTCCAGCTCGGCGGTAACTTCATCTCCCAGCTCTTCTACCTTCTTTTCATTCACCGTCACTTCAACCGTCTCTTCAATATTTCCGATAGCCGTAACCGAAGCAACGCCTTCCAGACTCTCAATCTCCGGAATTACCTGCTCTTCAATCAACTTACTGACCTTCGCCGGCGTCCCTTCCTGGGCGCTGACCCCGGCAATCAGAACCGGCATCATACTGGGATTCAGCTTCAGAATCATCGGATTCCCCACGCCTTCCGGCCAGTACCCCTTAATCTGGTCCAGACTCTCCCGCATCTCAATGGTAACGGAATCCATATTCGCCGTCTGTTCAAATTCCAACATAACCATGGATGCATTCTCGCTGGAAGTAGACATCATATCCTTAATATTACTGATTGTCGCCATGCTCTGCTCCACCGGCCTGGTAACCGTCGTCTCAACCTCCTCCGGGCTTGCTCCCGGATATGTAGTCATTACAATGGCATATGGCATATTCATATTCGGCAGAAGATCCACTGTCATATTCGTAAATGTGACATAGCCAAGAATCATAATCAGCACAATGCTAACCACAACCGTATATGGCCTTTTTACACTAAATTTTGAAAACATACCGCATCCTCTTTCCTGATATTTTTATAAAGAACAGGTAAATCATATCATTTCAGGCTTTAACTTTCAATCATTCCGGGCTATAATGTATGACATAATGATTTTTTTAATAGAAATTTTATAAAGGAGTTCCCTCAGATGAGACAAAGATTTGTACTTGTTACAGGCTCTTCAAGAGGAATTGGAAGAGCCATTGCGTTGAAATTCGCCTCCAAAGGCTGTCATGTCTTCTTAAACTGCAGACATTCCATAAGCTCACTCGCAGACGTACAGCGAGAAATTCTCACAGGCGGCCGGGGAAGCTGCACCATGGTTCCCGGCAATGTGGGGAATCCGGAGGATGTAAGGCACATCTTTCGTACCATCCGTACTCTGTGCCCTTCACTGGACGTCTTAGTTAACAATGCGGGAATCAGCCATACCGGGCTTCTGATTGATATGACCGATGAAGAATGGGATACCTTGCTGGCAGGGAACCTGTCCTCTGCCTTTTACTGTTCCAGAGAAGCCTTAAAAGACATGGTCCACGCCAAATCCGGACACATTCTCAACATTTCCTCCATGTGGGGCACCTGCGGCGCTTCCTGCGAAGCCGCCTACTCTGCATCCAAATCCGGCTTGAACGGCCTTACCAAAGCCCTTGCCAAAGAATACGCTCCAAGCCAGATTGCGGTAAATGCCATTGCCTGCGGCGCAATTGATACGGAAATGAACTGTCATTTATCCCCGGACGAGAAAAGAGCCCTTGCTTATGATATTCCTGCCGGGAGATTCGGAACACCGGAAGAAGTGGCTGAACTTGCGTGGAAGCTTGCCTGCTGTCCACCCTATATGACCGGACAAATTATCGGAATAGACGGAGGGTATATCTGACGCCCGCACATCAGATATACCCTCTTATCTGCCCTGTATTCGTTCTCCGAATCTATACTTCAAAGAATCTATAAATGTCTATTTCACCAGTCTCAATATCTCTTTACACAGCGGCGTCTCCGC
>CAOKJI010000058.1 GCA_948468495.1 uncultured Dorea sp.
GCAATGTGCGCATATTCATTCGTATGTTTTTTCCGAACAATATTAGCAGCCAAACCTACAATCAGGCAGATGCCGGTCATGGACAGATAGGACAGTACGATGCCCCAGACGCCATAAGGAGCAAAATATACGGCCGCATAGGTGCCTGATACCATGGAAGGGCCGACCAGAGCGCCGAACCAGACTGCCGATACAGGAAAAGCGTTACGAAAAGCTGCATGTATTTTCTCCATAATATTCCCCCCTCTTTTGTTAAGTGTAAAATGTCGGTTTTCGGGTGGAGACCTAAGATTATTATTTCGACACGCTCTAGCACTGGCACGAACCAAACAGCTCATTAGTTTAACTTCTGGCCGGATGGAGTACTAGGCTTACAGGGAACAGGAGGCCATGGGCGTCCGTACTGTTCGCAGGCGCGGTGTCCGCCCTGTTGTCCTGCCATAATCAGTTTGAAAGACTGGAACCGCCACTGGCCGTCGGCGTCTCTGACTACCTGAAGCTCATAGCGTCCGTAAGTATAGCAGTCGCTGGTATGCGGATAGTCCTTGAAGCATTGCCAGGAGTGCATATAACAGTGCACAAGGGCAGAATCATTGGTTTCAAATAAAATCTGCATGTTTGAAATCAGATGAGTGCCAGTGGTTGCGGAGCCCATCATTTTCTTAAGACTTTCCAGGATTGCCGCCCGTCCTTCCAGTTGTCCGTCGTAGACGTCGCCCCAGCTTAAGATTCCAGTGTCGGTAAAGCAGGAAGCCATCCCTTCCGCATCGCAGTTATCACAGCTGTTTGTATAGTGATACATACATTCTTCTACGCTTGCCCGATCTTCCAGACGTTTGATACGGTCCTCCAAAGTAAGCGAAGGAGCGTCAGGTATCTGATACATTTGTCCATTCTTTGTGTACTTCATAGTATTTCCCTCTTTTCTGTTTCTTCTTTCTCACAAAAGTAATTATCTTCAGCATATCATATTGTTAAAAAAATAACATCACCCGAAAGTACCATTTTGGGGGTAAGTATTTTGTGTAACAAAATGCTTCTTTCGGGTGTTTCGGGAAAAATTCAGCCATGCTATCATAAAACAACAAACTGTTAAGCAATTAACAAAGAATATCAAATCAGCAGGAATGGTTATAGTTTACATATTTGCATATTAACTCGAGGACGCGAATTGAATCAGGGGCATGTTTCTAAGCAGACGGAGTAACATTCCGTTGAACTGCCAACTAACGGCTGCTAAGCCGCTCAGGAATGCCTTCGTGCCTAAGCAGCCGTAAGTTGCTATTTCATCTCCATTAAGGACACTCCTAGATTGTCTGTTTAGAAACATGTCCCTGATTCAATCCGCTGTATATAGTTGCTATGTGAACATTAACCGGTAAAATGTAAGGAGGCAAGACAAATGTATGAGTATGATTTGAGTGGAAAGGTCGCGGTTGTGACAGGAGGCGCAAAGGGACTGGGAAATGAATATACGGAGATTCTGGCGCTTCAAGGCTGTGATGTGGCTGTGATTGATATCGAAGAGCAGCTTGTAAAAGAAGAAGCGGCCCGCATCAGCAAAATGACAGGGAAAAAGGTAAAGGGTTATTACGGGGACGTAGGAGAAGAGAAGGACGTTATCGAAGCGGTACGTCAGATTGTGGAAGATTTCGGACAGATTGATATTCTGGTAAATAATGCTGGAATCCTTCTGTACGGCCCGAAAGGAGAGGGAAGCGACCCTTATATGGATTATCCGGTGGAAGTCTGGGACAGAGTAATGAAGACGAATATTACCGGCCCATGGCTTGTGACAAGGGAAGTTGTGAAGCAGGATATGCACAGGCATGGCGGGAAAGTGGTTAATATAGCGTCCGTAGGAGGAATCCGCTCTACTAAGGCCGGATGTCCAAGCTATCATGCGTCGAAGGCGGGAGTGATTATGCTGACAGCGTCCCAGGCAGCAGAGCTGGCGCCATATGGAATCCTTGTAAACGCTATGTCGCCGGGTTCTATCCGCAACGGCACCATGGGTTCCCGCTCCGCAAATGCGTCAAATGAAATGGGATGGCGAAGCAACGGCTGTCCCCTTCAGAGAAGAGGTTCCTATGGGGAAATGAGCTGCGCGCTTTTGATGCTGGTATCGGATGAAAATAGTTATGTGAATGGTCAGAACATCGTAGTAGACGGCGGCTGGACCATCCAGATGTAAGGAAAGGGGACGACGACATGTATAAATATGATTTGACAGGAAAGGTTGCGTTAGTTACAGGAGGCGCAATCGGTTTGGGAAACGAGTATGTGGAGACATTAGCCGGAAAGGGCTGCGACGTGGCAATCCTGGATATTGAGTATGACATTGCAGTGAAGGAAGCGGCGCGGATTCAGGAAGAAACCGGACATCATATCAAGGCTTACTACGGCGACGTAGGAGAAGAGAGCGACGTGGTTAAAGCAGTCGGCGAGATTGTACAGGATTTCGGCCGGATTGATATTCTGGTAAATAATGCGGGAATCCTTTTATATGGTCCGAAAGAAGAAGGAAAAGACCCTTATATGGATTATCCGGTGGAAGTCTGGGACAGAGTGATGAAGACGAACATTACCGGCCCATGGCTTGTGACAAGGGAAGTTGTGAAGCAGTCTATGCAGTGGCTGCGCCATGGCAAGGTGGTCAACATTGCATCTGTGGGAGGAATCCGTTCCACGAAAGCCGGGTGTCCCAGCTACCACGCGTCAAAGGCGGGCGTAATAATGCTGACAGCGTCCCAGGCAGCAGAGCTGGCGCCATATGGAATCCTTGTAAACGCCATGTCGCCAGGCTCTATCCGCAATGGCACCATGGGTTCCCGTTCTGCCAACGCGTCGAATGAAGAGGGATGGAAGACAAACGGATGCCCATTACAGAGACGCGGAGAATACGGCGAGATGAGTACAGTACTGCTGATGCTGGTATCGGATGAGAACACTTACATTAACGGTCAGAATATCGTAGTAGACGGCGGCTGGACCATTCAGATGTAGGAAACGGCGCCGAAGTGTGTTGAAAGTCCAGATGGAATGCGTCTGGCAGAGAGCGATGTTTAAATGCGCTCTGACAGTTTGCTGGGGAGATGTAGATTTATGTATGAATTTAATCTGAATGGTAAAGTAGCGATGGTTACGGGAGCTGCAAGCGGACTGGGAACAGAATATGCGGAAACGCTGGCTATGCAGGGGTGCGACGTGGCTTTGGCCGACTACAATTTGGACAAAGCCAGACAGGAGGCGGCGCGGATTGCCGAAAAGACTGGGAAGCATGTCCTGGCGTATGCCTGCGATGTAGGCAGCGAGCCGGAAGTGCAGGCGATGGTTGCCAAGGCCGTAGAGGATTTTGGGCGAATTGATATTCTGGTAAATAACGCCGGGATTCTGCTGTACGGACCGAAGGACGACGGAAAAAATCCCTTTATGGACTATCCGATTGAAGTCTGGGAACGGGTAATGCGAACGAATCTTACCGGACCATGGCTTGTAACGAGAGAAGTAGTGAAGCAGAGTATGCAGTTTCTAGGAAAAGGCAGAGTGGTTAATATTGCATCTGTGGGAGGAATCCGTTCCACAGCGGCCGGATGCCCCAGTTATCACGCGTCAAAGGCGGGGGTGATTATGCTGACAGCATCTCAGGCTACGGAACTGGCTCCCTACGGGATACTGGTCAATGCCATTTCGCCCGGCTCCGTTCGGAATGGAACCATGTATTCCCGTTCTGCGAGCGCATCCAGAGAAGAGACATGGAAGACGAACGGATGCCCGCTAAAGAGAAGCGGAAAATACGGGGAAGTCAGCGCCCTGCTGCTGATGCTGGTATCGGATGAAAATACCTATATTAACGGCCAGAATATTGTAGTTGACGGAGGCTGGACCATCCAGATGTAAGGACAATATCTGGCAAATTACGGCCAAAAAACACAGCGCAATATGTCCTGCATGCGGGCGGATTTCGTCCGTTCAGGTTATGTCACAGCTTGACGAGAAAAGAAAAGAGGATACAGGAATGAAGGATATGAAATTATTTGAACGTGTGAAAATAGGCAATGTGGTACTGCCAAACAGGGTGGGACTGGCGCCGATGGGGATGAGGACCTCAGACGGGAGCTTTCAGGATAATTCCTGCCGGTACTATCAGAGAGTGGCAAAAGGCGGAACAGGGTTGATTATTACCGGTAATGCGATGGCGACTACCGAATTTGAGCCACGCTCGAATTACCTTTTGGATGATTTTCAGCAGATCTGCGCGTTGGCAAAGGCGGCAGAATTTGTACATTACGAGGGAAGTAAAATCTTCCTTCAGATTGGTCCCGGTTTAGGGCGCGTGGGGCATAAGGACCCGAAGAACCCGCCCCACGCGCCAAGCGCCATTGACGCCAAGTTCTTCCCGGGAGTGCTCTGCACCCCGTTTACAGAAGAAGAGATTGGACGGCTTATAGCAGCGGTGGCAAGAACCGCACAGTATGCCAAAACAGCGGGCTGCGACGGCTGTGAGATTCATGCATACGGCGGCTATCTGGTGGACCAGTTCCTGACCCGCAAATGGAATAAGCGAAAAGACCGGTACGGCGGAGACCAGAAAGGACGGATGACATTCCTGTTTGAGATTCTGGACGCGATACGAGAGGCGGTAGGTCCTGCATTTCCGATTATTGTAAAGGTTACGGTAGACCACTGTATGCCGGAAGACCCGGAGATGCGAACGTTGGAGGAAGGGCTCGAGATGTGTCGTCTGCTGAAGGAGCACGGGAATTTTGATGCGATTCATATAGACAGAGGCTGTTATGAGAAATATTATTATCAGATTCCGACCGTATATGAGCCGAAGGGAATTAATATCGAAGCCTATAAGAAGGTAAAGGCTGTGATGGGTGATATTCCGGTGCTGGGACATGGCAAATTGAACGATCCGGCCATTGCAGAAAAGGCAGTAGAAGAAGGCGCGGTAGATATCGTTCTTATGGGCCATCAGCTTATCGCAGACCCAGACTGGTGTAAAAAGGTAAAATCCGGAGACTGGAAGTCGATTAATTACTGCATTGGATGTAACGAATGTCTGAATACAGGATTTCATGGGAAACACCGGACCTGCGCTATCAATCCGACAAGCGGCCGGGAGACGGATTTTGAAATCAAAAAGACGGATCATCCGAAGTGTATTCTGGTAATCGGAGGCGGATGCGGCGGTATCAAAGCGGCGCTGATGGGGGCGTGGATGGGACATGCCGTAACGCTGTGGGAGAAGACAGACCGTCTGGGCGGACTGCTTCTTGCGGCAGGGGCGCCTGCTTTTAAGAGGGATATGATGACGTCGCTGGAGAATATGATTTACCGTCTGGAGAAGACAGATGTAAAAGTGGTGCTGAATAAGGAGGCGGAAGCTGAAGAAGTGATAGCCGGAAACTGGGACGCCGTTATTCTGGCGACAGGTTCCAGACCGATTGTACCGCCGATTCCGGGAATTGACGGAGAAAATGTCCTGTCAGCGGTAGAAGTTCTTCGGGATGGAATCAGCCTGACCGGCAAGGTGGCTGTGATTGGCGGCGGACTGGTAGGAATCGAAACGCTGCTTCACATCGAAGAAACAGCGGAAAAGGTATATTGCGTGGAAATGATGGACGATATTCTGAAAACCGCTACGCATTTATTTAACAATGACCAAAGTTTAAGAGACCGGATGAAACAGAGCAGGTGTGAACTGCATCTGAGTACAAAGACCGTATCGGTGGATGAAAAAGGAATGGTATGCGAGAGTAACGGAGAGAAGTTCCGAATCGACTGTGATAAGATTGTTCTTGCAATCGGCCTGCGTTCTAATAATGAACTGGAGGGAGAGCTGTGGGGCAGGGTGAAGGAGCTGCGTACCATCGGTGACGCGGCAAAGGCGCCGGGACTGGTATTTAACGCGATAAATCAGGGATTCCACATGGTCCGGACTCTGGGATAAGCAATATAGAGAAAATGGAGGAGTGAATATGAGTACAAGTACGACAAAAGGAGGATTTCATTACTGTTGGGTGATTCTGCTGTCCTGCTGCGTAATCGGATTCTTTACGCTGGCGACGGTTGCAAACTGTATGGGAACCTTTATGCCTACCGTAGTGGAGGAATTAGGAACAACGGCGACCAGTTTTTCACTATATTATACGTTCCTGAACTTTACATTAATGTTTGGACAACCTCTGGCGCAGGTATGTATGAAGAAATTTGACATTCGCATCTGCGCGTCTGCAGCCGTTACATTTTCAGCGGGCGCTGTGGCGTTGATGTCAACGTATTCGTCCATAACCGGATGGTATTTTTCGGCTATACTAAACGGCTTAGGACTTTCATTTACCTGCTATCTGCTGTTCCCGATTGTACTGGGCAACTGGTTTAAGAAGAATTACGGAACGGTATTTGGAATCGCGTCCTGCATGAGCGGACTGGGCGGCACGCTCTGGACGGCAAACGTGGGGAAATGGATTGGCGCCTATGGTTATCAGAAGGCATATTTAATCTGTGCAGCCATCGCCTGGCTTGCAGCTATGCCGTTCTGCGTATTCGGATTGAGAACACATCCGGAGGAAAAGGGACTCCGTCCTTACGGCGCGGATGAAGTGACATCGGACGCAAGGTTGAAAGCAGAGCCGGAGGCAAAGGGATTTACGATGAAGGAAGCAATGAAGACGCCGTTCTTCTGGATGATGCTGATTTCGGTTCTGTGTATCCATTTTATGGGAACATTCCAGAATCAGATTACGAACTTTGCGGCAAGCGTGGGCTTCCCGATTGAACAGGCGTCAGTGGTTGCATCCTGTCTGCTGTTCGGCGCGGTAGTCGGTAAAATCGGCTTAGGCTGGATTCATGATCATTTTGGAATCCGGGCTACCTGGTGCGCGGCGATTATCAGTATTCTTGCAGGATTAGCGCTGCTCTTATTTGGCGGCGGTACGGCGATAATCGTATTTATCGGCGGATTTATATTCGGCTGCGGTTATGCGCTGATGGGCGTCGGCTCGCCGCTTTTGATTCGGGCTACCTTAGGAACGAAAGATTACGCGAAGATTTTCAGCTATGTTATCGCGCTGGGTACATTTGTCAATGCATTTGCGCCATTGGTATATTCAGGAATTTATGATAAGACGGGCTCTTATTTCGGCGGTCTTTACATCTGTGCGGGAGCGTTGATTGTATCACTGGTTATAGCGAATATACTGATTTCTAAGACAGCAAAATTGTGGAAATAAATATAGAAACATAAAAAAGGGCGCCGGTTGAATGAAATCGGCGCTTTTTGGGGTTGGGGGACGTAGATTGAAGCAGACGAATATCTCTTAGCAGACGGAGTAACATTCCGTTGAACTACCGACCAACCGGGACTAAGCCACTCAGGAATGCCTTCGTGCCTAAGTCCTGGTAAGTCGCTATTTCATCTCCATTAAAAACACTCCCGAATTGTCTGCTAAGAGATATTCGCCTGCTTCAATCTACTGTATACTGGCTAATGTCTGAATAGTCAGTGCGCCTAGGCGACGCATGAGGAGGATTCTGGTTATGGTAATTAAGTAATGTAACAGGAAGATTTTGGCTGCGGTATGGGATTGTTTGTAGTGGGGTTCTTTGTTAAAATAGTAACTAATTGGACGTATTGCGAGGGACGGCGGAATTTGTCAGACTTGATGGAAGGAGGTTGCGGGATGTTGGAACCATGTATGAGGATGCTGCAAAGGGAGCGGATTTTTCAGACGCTTCAAAAGATGGAAAATTTCCCGGTTTCGGTTGTGATAGCTCCCTGGGGGTATGGGAAGACGGTAGCAGTTACGGATTATTTCCAGCGTTCTGGGAAGAGATGTGTGTGGATTGCGATGTCGACGCCGGTTAAGATTACGGATGTGGACTTTTTCTGGCTGTTATTTACGAGGGCGTTGAAACGTGAATTTCCTGCGCTTGGGGGCTGGATGGAGACTCTTGGGTTCCCGAGGGATATGATGCAGATGTATCATTTCCTCGACGAGCTGCAGCGTGAGAAGATTGAGCAGGACATTTATATTGTGATAGATGATTTTCAATATATTAATACGGCGGAGATTGATTTGTTTATATCGCAGATTGTGCGGGCGAATACTCCGAAGCTGCACTGGATTGTCCTGAGCAGGGAATTTCCGGCGCTTCCTGTTCATGAGTGGGAGATGAAAGGGATTTGCCATGTGATTACCGCGGGAGAACTGGCGTTTACTGTGGAAGAGGCGGAAGCGTATTTGGAGCAAATCGGATGCAGGGCAGACCAGAAG
>CAOKJI010000059.1 GCA_948468495.1 uncultured Dorea sp.
GAATATGCTCTGCCAGTTCATCGGACGCAGCGTCCCGAATCAGGATACGAATCTTCCCGTTCTCTTTATCGCTCTCGTCCACCTCAATCGACAAAATCCCAGACCTCGTCAGGTCAGGCTCAGCATTCCCCTCCGTCAGCTCCGTATCGGAGACATTGGCGGCAGTCTGACCATCCGCTGTATCCTCCTGCAAAGGTTCCAGAACAGCTGCATCTTCCCCCTTCTTTTCAGAGAGAACCGGCTGGACGTTTTCCGTCAGTTCATTCTTATTATCAATCTGTTCGGTTTCCGCTTCCGTATCCTGTCTGCTGCCGCTTTGCTTTGTATCCCCTGCTAACGGTTCCTGCGTCAGCACATTCCCTGGCAGAATACCTTCTGCCGCCGGTCCTTCCGACACAGCCTCTTTTGACGCCTCATCTCCTGATAATAGCTCTTCTGACCGGGTCTCCTCTGATACTGCATCTCCTGACGCAATATCCCCCTCTGCAAACGCAGTTCCCGTAAATAAGAAGCATACAACTAGGAGCAAAGCCACGCTTCTCTTCACTTTCTTCATCTCATTTCCTCCTGCTTACTCATATAACTTACCCCAGGGTAAACGGCGCTCTGGTAACAGGGAAATTCCTGTTATAGAAGGGATCTCCCTCTTCCAGAATCTTTTTCCATTTAACCTGAAACTTATCTATTTCTCCTTCAAATCGTTTCAGCTTCTCTTCCGTATCCTCATATCCTCTGGATTTGGACTCATAATGATACCATTCTGAAAAGGCGTTAAAGACTATCATCTTCCCTAATTCTCTTAGCTTCAGACAGTAGTCCACATCATTGCAGGCTACGACGAACTGCTCGTCGAATCCTCCCACCTTTTCAAACAGCGATTTTCTGGTCATCATACAGGCCGCGGTCACCGCGCTGTAATTGCAGTTGATTCTGGCTCGTACCATATAACCGTAATCGTCTCTGCCTATCCCTGTATTCACATGACCCGCATAATTGCCGAATCCTACCACTACTCCTGCATGCTGGACCGTATCGTCGCCATAGAGAAGCTTCGCTCCCACAGCGCCCACATCCTCTCTCATACAGCATCCTAACATCTCTTCCATAGATTCCGGCGCAATCAACTCCGTATCATTATTCAGGAACAGAAGATATTCTCCCTTCGCATACCGAACTCCATAATTGTTAATCGCAGAATAATTAAATCCTCCTTCCCACACAATTACTTTTACCTGTTCATACTCTGCTTTGATTCGCTCATAATATGCAAAGGTTTCCGCCTGTTCGCTGTTATTCTCCACAATAATCACTTCAAAATTCGTGTAACTGCTCTTCTCAAACAGTGATTTGATGCAGGTATCCAAATCCTCCGTATGGTCCTTATTTGCAATAATAACAGATATCAATGGATTCCCGGGCGTAGCATACTTTACATGATACATCCCCCACAATCCCAGATGTTCTACTGTCGCGTCGATGTGCATTCTCTCCAGATGTGCCTCGATGGCTTTCTTTCCCGCTTCATAAGCGTACATCTTGCTTTCTGGATTGCCTGCGACAGAATTCATATGGATTCTCCAGTGATACAGAATCATTGGAATATGCTTAATTTTCTTTGAAATCTCAATGCAGCGGAACATCAGATCATAATCCTGCGAGCCGTCGTATTCGCTTCGGAATCCTCCGACCTGCTCCATAATCTCAGCCTTCACCACAAAGAAATGGGTAATATAATTATGGGAGCGGAACAAATCAATACTGAAATCCGGCTTAAAATTCGGGTCAATATGCTCCTTTTCCTCATCCGTCACCTTATCTTCATCTGTATAAATAATATCATAATCATCTTCCTGCAAAGACTTCACAACTTCATATAGCGCATTCGGCGCCAGAATATCATCATGGTCAAACAACCCGATATATTCTCCCGACACAAGCTCCAACGCGCCGTTTGTATTCCCCGCGATTCCGAAATTCTTCTCCAGAATCTTATACTTAATCCTTTCATCCAGCATATGGTATCTCTTAAGCTCGGCTTCCACCGCTGAATCGCCTTCGCTTCCGTCTGCGATACACAGCTCCCAGTTCGGATAGGACTGAGCACGCACAGATTCAATCATCTCTTGTAAATGATGCACTGGCGTCTTATAAGTCGGCACAATCAGGCTAATCTTCGGCTGCCTGTCAAATACCGTATCCCTCTGCTCCTGCAGCTCCTTCTCAGAAGGCATGTGCTCCTTAAACCAGACCTTATACGGCTTGCCCGACGTATTCACACGCATAATGATGTATTCCTTCAGGCCATGAACCCCATTCTCTTTCACGTAAGACAGAATCTCATGGGCGGCGCTCGGCTTCATATGCTTCAGCGCTTCCCTTGCGAATCCGGTCTTTGAACGAATCTTCTGTTTCTTCTGCACCTCTTCAAGATTAAGCCTGATATACTTCCTTCTTAACCCATCGGAGAAAACCAGACGAAAATCCTTTCCATCGCTTCGGAAAAATTCCAGCTTGAAACCACAGTATTTATCCTTCTCTTTTACAAGCCGCGCTTCAATCAGATCTGCTCTGGCCTCTTTCTGCATTCTGACGTCCACTTTCCTGTCGTCCTGATTCAGAACGTCAATCTGTACCGCGTCGCTGCCCTTTACCGATGTAATCCATCCGGCAATATACACCTTCTTATCATCCAGCCTGATTCCGTCAATCTGATAGGACATCGTACTGGAGTCCGTCGCCCGCACAATATCTTTCTGATTCATATCGACAACACGCTTTCTCTTCTTCCCGTTCATCAGGTAGAATTGAAAGCTCTCCGGTATCTCGCCGCCTTCTAAATATAATTTCAGACAAAAGCCGCTCTTTTCCTCCACATGATACTTCTGATACTTTAAGGCAACGTCCTTTCTGCAAACCTTTTCCAGAACGCCTTCCTCTTTTTTTCCATTCAGAACCGCCGCAAAACGAATCTCTCCGCCTTCGCTCCCAAATCCCCATCCGTTCACACGTATATAGCGCTCTCCCGGCTTAATCCGGTATTTCACTTCATCAATATGATATCTGATTCCCATATTTTCCCCCTCTATCTAAATAATCTGTATAGAAACTTAACAAAACCGACAATATAAACAATAAAAATCAGCAGCACGCAATAGGTCTCCAAATCAAACCGGTTTGTAACCGCCTTGATAATCAGCGTCCCTTCCGTCTCCTTAGCACCTATCTCTAATTTCGTATTCTCCATCGTCTCCGGCTGGTAAACCAGTCCAATCCCTTTGCTTTCTTCCAGATTCTCTTCCATGCTTTCAAAACGCGCCGTATAGAACCTGCCTCTGCAGTCCTCAATAGTCGGAAATGAGAAAAGATTCAGCTTGCTGTTCTTGATATCTTCAGCTGGAAGACTGCTTTCCGCTACAATATTCCCTGTCACATTATCAATCAGCGTCAGACTCAGGGCCGTACCGGCAGCATCCCCCTGAAGCTGGCACTTGGCAGAAATCCCATCCAGCGTATCCTCGTTGCATACAAATTCCTGCTCAATCGTTCCTTCAAAAACCCCTGTTCCGATATACTCGCTGCTGTCTACGCTTTTGTCATAGATCTTATTGGCCTTCGCAATGTGCGCATAAACAAACGCAGCAATCAGCACAATAATAATTCCTATAATTGTCTTTATCTTCTTCATCTACATTTCCTTCTTCACCTAAGATTCACTGTATTCTTTGCAGACAGGCTCCGCATCTCCAAAACGCTTCACACTGCCCCGCTCCAGCCAGACAATCTTATTGCAGATAGACTTCACCTGGTCAATACTGTGAGACACAAACAGAATCGTAGTTCCCTGATCCATCATTCTGCGTATCCTCTCGTGACACTTCTCCTGAAAACGAAAATCTCCCACAGACAGAACCTCGTCCACAATCAGAATATCCGGAGTTCCGATAGTCGCAATCGCAAAAGCCAGCCTAGACACCATACCAGAGGAAAAATTCTTCACAGGAACATCCATAAATTCCCTAAGCTCCGAGAAATCAACAATATCCTCATAATGCTCCTGCATCATCTCCCGGGTATAGCCTAAAATCGCGCCGTTCAGATAGATATTCTCCCTTGCCGTCAAATCAAAATCAAATCCCGCTCCCAGCTCAATGAGCGGCGCCACCGTTCCATATACGGTCACGCTTCCCTTCGTGGGCTTTAGCACTCCGGCAATCGTCTTAAGCATCGTACTCTTTCCGCTGCCGTTCAGTCCGATTAACCCTAAAGAATCTCCCTTTTTCACTTCAAAAGACACATCCTTAAGCGCCCAGAACTCATTATAGGAAATCTGTTTTTTAATACTTCGGATTACATACTCCTTAAAGCTGTCAAACTTCTCTGTGGCAAGATTAAACTTCATTGACACATGCTCAACTTTTATGATTACTTCATTCTCCATCACATGCTCCTAAATATTCAAAATAAATTCATCCTGATTCTTATAGAAAATATACAGGCCCGCCGCCAGAAAAACAACTGTCTCCGCCGTCGCAAGAAGCAGATCTCCAAGGCTAAACACCGTATTGTTAATCATCACGCTCCGAAACATCGTTAGAATATTGGTCAGCGGATTCAGCATTACAATCTTATACAGCCATCCCGGCAGGATCGACATGGAGTAAATCACCGGCGTAAGGTACATCAGCGCAGTGACAAATACCGAATACAGATGCATAATGTCCCTGAACTTCACCGTCAGCGCCGCCAAAGCCAGTCCGATTCCTAGCGAAAGCACCACCAGAAGGGCAAGAGGAACCACCGACAGCAGAACCGTCCAGTGCAGTTCTGCCCTGGTAACAATCATAACCAGCATCAGGGCAGTAAATGACGCCAGCAGATTGATAAAACTGGAAAATACTCTTGAAATAACAAACAGATACTTCGGCACATATACCTTCTTAATCAAAGCCGCATTCCCAATCACAGCCGACATGGCATTCGACGTCGCGTCATTATAAAAATTGAAGATAATCTGACCGCTGAGCAGATATAACGGGTAATTCTCAATATCAAATTTAAATAAATTTGAAAATACCACTGACAATATAATCATCATCATAAGAGGGTTCAGCAAAGTCCACAAAACCCCAAGCACCGACCTGCGGTACTTAATCTTCACATCCCTGGACACCAGTTCGTTCAAAAGCGGTCTGAACTTCATAAAATTCTGTATATAAACTGACATAATACCTCCAAAATCTTCCTTAACAATACAAACTCACTTCCATATTATAACAACTTATTGTATTAAAATCAACCGTACATCAAGTATTCAAAAAATAAACGTAACAAAAGCAGCCCGATACGGACTGCTTTTCATCAGTACATTTTTATTTTATTTCATCTCATCAAACTGAGCTCTTATTCTGTGCAATTCCATCTCGAAATCCTGCCTGTTTTTCTGGGAAATCGTCTGGAGAATCATTCCGGAGAAAAATGCCTGAATAGCCGACATCAGAATGAATCCGCATCCGATGAGCGTCGGGAATCTTGGAACTTCCCCTGTCTTAGCAAATGTTACAATAATAGGCGCAAACAGAACCGCCGCAATCATAGTCAGGACAAATGCAAGTGTTCCGAAAAAGCCCAGAGGCTTATAGGTTCTGTAGAGCTTCGCAATTGTGAGCAGCACCTTCATTCCATCGGAATAAGTATTTAACTTCGATTCGCTCCCCTGGGGCCTGTCCCGATAATCAATGACAACATTCTCCACAAACATATTCTTGTCTGCAGCATGAATACTCATCTCCGTCTCTATCTCGAATCCCTTCGACAAGACCGGAAAACTCTTAACAAACTGATAGCTGAATGCCCGATACCCTGTCATAATATCCTTAATATCCGTATGGAACAGGACATTGATACTCTTTCTGACCAGAGAATTGCCAAAATTATGGAAAGGCCGTTTATTTTCTGTAAAATAGGTTGAGGACAGCCTGTCTCCTACAACCATATCCACATGTCTCTCCAATACTTTTTCCGCCATCTTCGGCGCAAATTCCGCAGGATACGTATCGTCTCCGTCCGCCATAATATAGCATTCCGCATCAATCTCCCGGAACATCCTTCTGATAACATTTCCTTTTCCCTGCTGATATTCATATCTTACAACCGCCCCGGCCTGTCTCGCTATCCGGTCAGTCCCGTCTGATGAATTGTTATCATATACATAGATTACAGCCTCAGGCAGCACCCTCGCAAAATCCGTTACTACTTTTTCTATTGTTTTGCTCTCATTATAGCAGGGAATCAAAACAGCTATTTTGTCCATATTAGTTCTCCCTTTGTATTACATACTTCTCTTCAAATCTCTCTATCATTACAGCGCATTCAATACGCGCTGTATTCCCCTGCGGATCAATTCTTGTCCCGGAATCTTTTCCGCTTATCATTCCGATGCCTATCGCCCACTGCATCGCATCCCACGCAAAACCGCTCACCCTTGACGCGTCTGTAAAATAATCAAAACTGACTTTCTCGCTTACATCATACCCCTGCCTTTCGGCATACCTGTACAGCATGGTTGCCATCTGCTCTCTGGTAATATAATCGGACGGACCAAACTTACCGCTGTCATATCCTTTTACAACTCCCTGTGAATTTGCCCACAGAACTGCATCCGTATACCAGGTTCCTTCTTCTATATCAGGAAAGGCGTCCCAGTAAGACATGGCTCCTGCTCCGTTCATACGATGAAGAATCACCGCAAACTGAGCCCGGGAAACACTGCCTGAAGGATTAAAATGATATTCATCCATGCCGGTCATAATTCCCCGCTGATACACATAACAGGCCGGCTCATAATGCCATGTTCCTTCCTCGATATCCGCAAAGGGCAGCGCAACATCCGCCTCCTGCCCTGCCTGGCTCATCTGATTCGCTGTCGTTACTGCCTTCCCACAGTTAATCAAACCAACCCCCGGCGCTTCCCCCGGCAGCGCAGAAGAAGTATTTTTTATAATTCTTTTCACATCTCTGGTGGTCAAAGAAGGATTCAGAGAGTACATCATAGCTGCCGTTGCCGATACAACAGGCGTAGACATGGATGTTCCTTCTTTATATCCGTATGAGCCGTTCTTTAAGGTACTGTACATTCTCGTACCCGGCGCCGCGATATCCTTCCTTGTCCCATAATTGGAAAATCCCGCCCGCGCATTGTTCTCATCTACCGAAATAACCCCGATGGTCGAGCTATAATCACTGGGAACATCGCTAATCTGACCTCCGTCATATCTGCCTTCATTTCCCGCTGCGCAAACCAAAGTAATCTGATTATTATAAAGTCTGCTGCATTCCGCTCTCAATATAGTATCATCAATCTTAGCAACATCTATGCCAAGGCTCAGGTTGATTACCTTCGCCCCCTGACTCGCCGCATATTCCATTCCGGCAATCAGATTGGCAAGACTCGTCGTCTTAACATTGGAGAAAATGTCTACCACCATCAGTTCAATCACAGAATTGTCTATACAGCTTCCTACTCCCGCAATTCCCTGCATATTACCGGCCTCAGCCGCCAGAATACCGCAGACATGCGTTCCATGTCCGGTTCCTGCTCCGGTATATCCTCCATTCGCATAATCATCGCCCTTTAGAGGACCGAGACTTCCATCCTGTAACACTTCTCTGCTTATATCCAGATTCAGTATATTCTGCAAATCCGGATGATTGATATCCGCACCGGTATCAAGGACTGCAACCCGGACCTTTTGATGCGGAAATGCAGAAACACTATTCCAGGCTTCCCTTACATTCACCTGGTCCAAATACTGCTGCATTCCGATTCTTTCATCATTCAATCCTGCTCCTGCGTTGTCATAGAGTTCTAACGTATAATTGGGGGTAACCGCAATTACCCCCGCTTCCTTTCCATATTCTTCAATCGCATCATCCACTGTTATATCATCAGGGAGCTCTACCAGAGCAATCGTCTCTTCGTCAGACTCAGAAAGAACCTCTATCTCGTCAGAATTCTCATATAATCCAACTTCTCCGCCGACGTCCAGTCCGGTCTCATACAGAACCAGCACTTCATTCTGTGCAAATTCTTCCACGCTCTCCTCTTCCGCCAACGCTGAGAACGGAAATTGTAAAAACAGAAAGCATACTGCACATAAAGAAAGAATCAGTCTGTCTTTATATACTGCCCTCATTATTCTCGTCTTGATTTCCTTCGCCGTTTTCACCACTTACGTCACCTTTGCCATTCTCACCGGCGC
>CAOKJI010000060.1 GCA_948468495.1 uncultured Dorea sp.
TCCTGCGTGATATCTTCTGCATCATTTGGATTATGGATACTCACGAGCGCTGCCCGAAATATCTCATGCCGGTATTCTTTGTATACAGCATCGAAGTCTTTTCTTCTTTCGGACTCCATTTTCCCAACTATTTCCCTTTGTATTATCACTTTTTATCTTTCACTGGTAACTTTCTCTCATCTTAGCTAATATATCCTCGCGGTCCACATCACTCAACTCACCGACATTCCATCCAAATCCCGCATGATCGTCCTCATACCGGGGAATCAGATGCATATGGAAGTGAAATACAGTTTGACCTGCACAGGCTCCGTTATTTTGCACCACATTAAATCCATCACACTTCAAAACTTCTGTCATCTTCACAATCATTCTCTTTGCCAGCAGAATTACCTTCTCTGCCAACTCATCCGGCAATTCATACAGATTCGGATAATGTTCCTTCGGTAAAATCAATGCATGACCCTTTGATGCCGGACCAAGATCCAAAATTACACGGAAATCATCATCCTCGTACAATGTTGCCGATGGAATCTCTCCATTTGCAATTTTGCAAAAGATACAATCGTCTCTCATAATACCTACCCTCTCTCTAAAATTTTATACAAAACGATTATGCTGACACAAAATCGTCTCTTGCATATTCTAACCGCCGGTGTTACACTGATAATCCAGAAAGGCGGTGTATATTATGTTTACAACTACAAATCTCGACAAATTAAAACAAATTATGGCTGAAAGCGATGAACATGCCGACACAATCGGCAGGCTTATTGCCTCTTACAAGGAAACAATCAGCGCTATTACCCATGAGATTCGCAATCCTTTGACTCTGATATACAGCTCTCTGCAGCTTGTTGAATCAGAACATCCTGAAGTACAAAACTTTCGGCACTGGAACGCCATCCATCAGGACGTCTTATATATGATGCAACTTCTGACAGATCTATCTGGTTATAACAACGGACTTACATTACACAAGAAGACTCTGAATACCTCTGCATTTATCAAACAGCTTGTCTTGTCCTTTGCCGCCTCTTTTGAAACTTCGGATATCGAATTTACTTCCTGTATCACTCCGGAACTTCCGTCTGTACAGGCTGATGCTTCCAAACTCAAAGAAGTCCTTCTGAACTTATTAAAAAACGCTTTTGAAGCCTGCCATTCCGACAACAATGGTTCCGTCCGGCTAAAAGCCGATACCACAACTCCTACAGCCAGGAATGATATCTATCTGCGCATTCAGATTCAGGACAATGGCTGCGGCATCCCTCCCGAACAAATAGATGAGATCTTCATACCCTTTGTCACCTTCAAAACCGGAGGCACAGGTCTTGGTCTGTCCTTAAGCAAACGCATAGTCGAAGCACATGACGGAACACTCACCGTTACATCTGAAGCGGAGACAGGAACTACCTTCACCATACTTATTCCTGCCTGCTCTGCTTCTTCCGATACAGAATAACCGCCAGAACAAAGCCAGCCGCCGCGCCTCCAATATGTGCCGAATTATTAATCCCTCCGCTGGTAAAACCATGATACAAGGAAATCGCCATCATGAATAAAATCCCCTTTCCTGATACGTTTCCAACCCTCCCATGATTACGGATTGCAATATAGAACAGCGCTCCAATAATTCCAAATACCGCACCAGAAGCTCCTGCCGACACAGCGTATTCTTCCGTATGCAACTCTGTTATAAGAGATAACAAATTCCCGGCAAATCCGCTGACCAGATACAGTAATACATACTTTACCCTGCCGAGTTCCTGCTCCAACTGCCACCCCATCAGCACAAGCGCTATCATATTGTTCATCAGATGCTCAAATCCATAGTGAAGAAACATGCAGGTAAACAACTCTTCGTATTTACCTGCATAGATAATATCCGGGGTATACATAGCGCCATGCTCCAGCATAAATCCTACGTCCTCTGTCATGCCTTGAAATGACAAAATCAGGAATACAACAATATTTACAGCAGCCAGTACAATCGTACATGGCGCTTTCTTCTGGTACATAGCCTGCTCCTTAATTACATCATTTTCTGTTGCCATTATACCATTATTTACCATCTACGTCGAGATTTAATTCAAAATTGTTATTGTTCATGAGTCAGGAATCGTTATTATGAGCGACCCCCGGGTCGTAAATAGTAACTCAAAATTCTTCCTCGTCTATGTAGACTCCGTCCCAATCTCCCCATTTGGGACGTTTATGCCGGCGAAGAAGCCGCTTCACCGGACTCCACAAATTATCCGTTTCTTTTAGAATTTTGCTGCCCATTTCCTGCCTTGTAATCCAGTCATGTTCTTCACTGTCATATTCAACCGCCCTCTGCCTCCATAATTCTTCTCTATGAAAATCTTCTTCCTCAAAAACATACTGCTTCCCCTCGGTTTCTTCTGTCCCCCTGCCCCTTTGCTTTTTGCTTCCTTCGGAATTTTCCGTCTGTTCTTCAATGTGCTTTTCATTTTCTTCATTCTCTTCCCTTATTTTCTCTAAGTCCTGCATGATTCTTTTCAGACTATAAGTTTCTTTCATAGTCTCTTTATGTAGAAAAAAAGCTGTCTTTACACTGGAAACATCCTGATAGTCCGTCCATTGTACAAAATCATCCATCAACCGGTGAAAAGACACGCGAATATCTTCATCCCCCTGCGGAAAATAACAAAACCAGTACGCTTTTTCCTCATAAAAAATGTAATCCGGGTTCAACAACAGTCTGTTCGGATTCAGAAGATATCTTTCCGTCTCACTGATTACCTCCTGTATCCTCTTTAAAAATAGGTTCATTTCCTCCCAAGTAATTTTCCTCTGCTTATAATACTGCCGCAGCGGCGTTCGTCCTGTAACATCATATTCATAGACAGTGCTTTCCCCCTCTCCATAAACCCTCATCGGAAGTAATCCTTTGAGACGGTTCTCACGCAGCATCCGAATCTGATAATCTTCTATACATAATCCATCCAGCCGGAGTCTTAATCTGGTCTGGTTCAATTCCTTCTTTAACTCTGCCTGAAAGTCCATTTCCCAATCCCTTTCTACTAGTTTTTCATCTTCTAAGACCCAATTTTCGATACTTCCGTATCTTTTCTTCGGGTTCTGTAAGACTTGCTGCTTCCGAAACAAACAGCCTCATTTTCCCCTTTGAAGCAGACACCCTCACCACAATCTGCTCCTCGCTGACCTCTGCGCTCCCCCGCACATTCCCGAACAGAATGCATTTTCCAGTTACTCTATCCTCAAAAATCGCCTGAACCGTTCCGTCAGTTACTCCATCCTTTTCCCTTGCCTTAGCGCTCCCTGCTACCGCAGCTTCATAAGCACACGCCGCAATCACTTCTTTGTCATGGTAATAAAATATTCCCATAATGCTCAGGAAAAATATAAGAAATATTACCGGCATAATATAGGTCATCTCCACCGTAATCATTCCTGATAACCCGCCTTCTATCCATTTATTCCTCTGCATGCTGTTCTCCTTTTGCTGTAAACCTGCCGTCTTACAGACACTTGTACGTCCGTCAATATCCGTAACTCCTCAGCATTCATTTTTAACCTTCCAATAATTTTCAAAGCAGTATTTCCTCTGTCCACATAATGATATAACCAAGGGTAATAAATGGAATCATGGGAAGCGTCATTCCTCTGCGAAACCGGCATACCGCAAGCACCCCCATGGCTGCCAGCGCTGCCGACATCCAGGCTGCAAACAGCAAAAGCAGCATATTCCAGGTTCCTACATATATTCCAAGCACACACAGAAGCCAGCTATCCCCATATCCAAGCTGCTCACCTGTTACTCTGCTAACCACCACAAACAAAAGGCCAATCAGAAGTCCTCCGGCTGCCAGCCGAATATGACCTGCCCCCACAAGAACCGTATACCCCGCCGCCATAACGCCCCCCAGTATCAACGCCAACCCAGGTATTCTCCTACGCCTGATATCCGCCACAGATAAACCCGCAAGGATACTCATACAAATAATCCTGCTGGCAAACAACGCCCCGTTTCCTGCTATATATTCATTTATCTGCTGCATTTTGAACACGCTCCTTTCCCTACCGCTTCTGTTAGGGGAATTGCATATATTGTCCTTTTCAACCCGCTGCAGCTCAGTGAATTATGATAACGCCCGCCATACTCCGTAATATAAACTTCACTCGCCGCCATGCCATGCACACATCTCTCACAGGCATGATACTTCCCCTGACTTTCATTGCGCAATCCTTCTACTGCACCATAAGGCACCATCCGAATGGACAATTCCAGATAATTGCAATGATAATCCCGGTGATAAACCATCCCGTTTTCCGTAATATATACAGTCTCCTCATTCTCTTGCCCCAATCCAAACCGGGTATATCCATTCCACCCCTTCATCCGCATGGATTCCTCCATATTTACCGGCGCCGCTAAGAAAACTGGAATGGGAAGCCTTATCTGATAAGAAGCCCTAAGTTCCAGAATCCCTGTAAGCGCCGACATTCTGGATTCTTCACAGTGGATTCCGCCGCTTCCATTTACTACAATACTTCTATCCAGACGCTCACTGCCGATTGATGATACAATATCTGACTCAAGGCTCCCTGGCGTAACCACCGGATTCAGATAAATATCCTCTGCCGCTTCCTTCGCAGCATACTGCATTCCACTGCGAATAGTTGTCCGAATGGACATCACCTCAATCATATAGAAGAGAGCCAGCACAGCGAAAAAGAACAACGGAACAGCGAGGGCCGCTTCCACCGTAATTACGGCTTTTCTTGCGGAAAGACAGGAGGATATCCTTTTGAAACATCGGAACCTTTGTCTAAAATATTGAAAATATGAGGATCTTAGATATAAGGGATTCTGCCTTTTGTAAGGCATCATAAGAAACGTCTCCTTTCTATAAATAAAATACATTAGAGTTTTATCTGACTTAGCGATGCTCCAAAAGGACATCCTTCTGTCTTTCCGTATCGTTTATCTTATCTGACATTCTTAGTCCGTTAATTATATCTTGTAAATTCTACATTACTGATAGCCATAGTAAGTGTTGAACTGGTATGTAATTCCCCTGCGCAAATGTAAGGCAGACGAAATCTCCATCCGACTGATACAGGCATCCGCCTGAAACCAGGACAGTCCTTTTTCCTGACGAAGACAGGCTTCAATCATGTCCAGCACCCGGAGGGGCATCTCCTGTTTCCCACCAAGGAACAGTAGTACTCTTAGATACTCCTTATATTTTATGCCGCCCTCGGTATCTGCTCCCTCCTGCCCGGAATCCTGCGCTCCGAGACTCATCAGACCAGCCAGCGACAACTGCCAGGTGTCGCTGCTCTTTGTAAGGGGAACTCCGTACCCCTTCATCAAAGAACGCAGATCCATAATACTCTCGCCATATGCCCATGCAAGCAGTAGTACCTGTGTAAGAGCCTCCACTGCAGCCGGAAAAGCAATAACTGTACACAGCGTGAGCGCCAGAGCTCTCGCTTCTGCCCGTTTGCCCGCATCGTTCTGCAAATATATATAATTCGGTACAAATCTGAATGCCATTAGTTTCTTCAGGACAGCCTCCAAATTCTCCCTGTCATTGTCTTTCCCTGACAGAATATATTCTGTCTCATAATCCAGCGCTCCGCCGCCTTCCTCCTGTACGTCTTCTGCAGAATCAAAATGTGCCAGTATATATTCGCCAAAAGCAATCTTTGACAACTCTGCCGGCTCCGCAACATCAGAAAAATCTCCGTAGCCGCTCCTTAACTCTCTGTGAGACGCCAGTTCACTTGTGTTAATGGATTTGTCAGATATCTGCCTGTCCTTCGGCATGACCAGTCTGGTAAGCGGCGTCGCTGCAAGCTGCTGCATATTAGGAAGTGGATTGTCTTCCGACGGAAGTTCCATACCATTGTCTGTCAGCATACCCGACAATTCCTGATTCAGAGACTCCTCCCTCTGCTGATACTGGTCCGCCGTTTCCTCCTGACCCTCCCATCGTTCCATGCCTCCCAGCAAATGATTCAGAGAACCAAGGCCGTACTTACTTTCTATAAAATACGCAACCTGCTCCAAAAATGCCTGTCCATTCCCGTCTGTCAGAAGCTGGATTCTCTGAATCTGCTGTTCCATACCGGAAGCTCCGTACCAGGACAGCCTGTCCAGCACCTTCTGTTCACTGTAGCTTCCGCTCTCATAACTGCCGTCCAATGCGAATACTTCAAATTCTTCCAAAAGTTCTCTCTGGTATTCCGCAAAGACCGACTCCACTGCCCGGTTCATATCTGCTCTCCGGTAGCTCTTTGCCGACTGTAACGATGCACTCTCCATGATACTTCCGGCAAAGGCTGCCAGCAGAACAAAAATCAGCGCTAAAAATGCAGTGACTTCTCCTCTCTTAGATTCCGGCGCTCTCACTGGTAATCTTCTCAAAAATTGTATTGACAAGGCTGGTAAGCTGGGATTTGAAGATAATTACCAGTCCAATCAGCACCACAAGAATCAGAATCACTTCGACTACCCCGATTCCCTGTTTGTCCTCCAGAGTTTCTTTTATCCTTAATCCGGTTTCTTTTATTTTCCATAATATTTTCGCCATATAATTCTTTCCTTTCTACTACATCTGAATTGATAAAAATGCAGGAATAATTACAATTACAAGCACCATTGCCAGCATAAAAAACATCGGCGCTAACAGCTTGGTACCGGCCTCTTCCCCCCGTCTTTTTGCCGCCGCCTTTCTCTCTTCAAATGCCTGCCGGGATTCTATTCCAAGAAGCGCTGTAAGCCCTTTGGTTCCCTTGCGCAGATTCTGCTCCAGAAGACCCGCAAGCCTCCGGTATGCCTTCAGACCGCACCGCCTGCCAAACCGCTCATAACTCTCTGTCTCTGTAAGCCCGCTGCGCATCTCGCGATAAGCCACCGCCATTTCCTCATATGCATAGCGGATTCCCATACTGTCTTTCTGTCGTTCATAGTCCTGAACAATCTTCTCCCATGCTTTCTTCACCGTCATTCCTGCGCCAACTAAAAGTGTCAGTTTGTTCATAATTTCCGGATAATCCAGCATCATCTGCCGTTCCTTATTCTCTTTTTCCTTCTGCTCATTCTGTTTCTGCAGACTCACGAGCAGCAGACAAAATACAGGCCCCAGCCCCAGCACATACCAGCCCCTTAAATTATCCGGACTTCGCAGCTCCACCTTTCTGCCGTCCACTTCATCCGGAAGCTTCAGCACATCCTCTTTTCTGCTGCGCTCTTCCTCCTCTGCAATAACCCGCTTCACTCTCGCTGCGTTCTTCGCATCACCGGTCAACTTCGGCGGATAGACTTTAGCGCTCATCTCCTCCAACAACTGCATGCTTTCATCCTTTGTATAAGTAAGACATGCTTTGAGATTCACAAGTACGCCTCCTGTCTCCTGTGCAATCCGGTTCTCATTCAACTCACCGTAAATGTTCATCAAATCATACCTGTTAATCTCCCAGGATATTGTTATCGGCTTCCCTGGTATCTCTGTTATCAGATTAAGGTCTTCCCGCACTTCATCTAAGCTTCTATTTCTCCCCAGTATCAGCGGTTCTAACTCCTTTACCGCATCTTGCAAAACCTCCTTCACCTCTTCCTCAGTGTACTGCTTCTCATCTACCTCTATCTCAAGCGGAGCCTTTTGCTCTTTTCCGTCGATTGTCGCCTGCAGCATATAGGTAGCGCCTCCCCCGCCATAATCATTCCGCTCAATTTCAGTTATGGCTTCTTCAGACGATTTCTTGTCAGATACCAGCAGACACGCCGCAAGACCTGCGGTAAGTATAAGAATCGCTCCCATTACACCTCGATATTTACAATTCTTTCCCCCAGCATATACGCGCCGAAGTATATTCCTAAACATACGCTCATCACCCCGATTCCCAGCATATTTCCATACAGAGCTCCCATAAATTCAGGAAAACTTACCTTCATATAGGCAATCATTCCAAAGGGAATCGCTGACATTACCTTAAATTCATACTTCCTGGCCGCAAGCATGGTCTCAATCTCTGCGCGTACTTCCAGCTTCTCACGAATCTGGTCCGTTGTACTCTTGATAATTCCCAGCATATTACCTCCGCTCTTCTTCGCCATCACAAATACATTAACAAAATTCCGTACATCCTCCTGACAGACGCGCCCGGACCATTCTTCCATAATCTGTTCCATCGGCACCTGCAAATAAATCTGGCGTACCATGTGGGT
>CAOKJI010000061.1 GCA_948468495.1 uncultured Dorea sp.
AGACACTAACCCACATAAATTCTGAAAAACTTATGTATAGTTAATGCCTTGTCTATTACAAGTAACATACTATCTGCTTAAAAACATAACACATCAGGCTATCTGCTGTCAAGAACTTTTTCGTTACTCGATAGAAATCACCTTATAATCCTGCTCTTCCACCGTTTTTTTCAGCGCTTCGTCAGACAACTCCGCATTCAGCGTTACAACCGCTGTGCCCGCCTCATGACTTACTTCTGCCGCGTCCACTTCTGCAAGCGCCTCTAAAACCTTCTTTACTCTTGCCTCACAGTGTCCGCACATCATACCCTCAATCCTCATTGTCTTTGTCATAATTTGTTTTCCTTCCTTTCCTGATTGTTCATTTATATGATTGATATTTGCAGGCTTTACCTTCTTATCCCTGCCGGCGTCATACAATTTACAGAAATTCAGTCTCAGCGCGTTGGAAACTACGCAAAAACTGGATAAACTCATTGCTGCCGCGCCAAACATCGGATTTAAAGTCAGGCCAAAATGCACAAATGCTCCTGCCGCTAACGGTATCCCAATAATATTATAGATAAATGCCCAGAATAAATTCTCATGAATATTCCGAAGCGTCGCCCGGCTTAAACGTATCGCTGCCGGAACATCGCGAAGCGCGCTCTTCATCAGCACCACGTCGGCCGCGTCGACCGCCACATCAGCCCCGGCTCCGATTGCAATTCCCATATCCGCTCTGGTAAGCGCCGGAGCATCGTTGATTCCATCGCCCACCATGGCTGTCTTCCCTTGCTCCTTAAGCCTGCGTATCACTGTTTCCTTGCCGTCCGGAAGTACTCCCGCGATAACTTCATCCACGCCTGCCTGTTTCCCGATAGCTCTCGCAGTACGCTCATTATCGCCCGTCAGCATTACCACATGAATTCCCATATTCTGCAGCTGCTTTACCGCTTCCCGGCTGTCATCCTTGATGGTATCTGCAACCGCGATAATCCCAAGCAGTCTGTCATCCTCTGCAAATAATAACGGAGTCTTTCCCTGTTCCGCCAGCCGCTCCGCCTTCTGCTTCATATCTGAAGGTACCTGGAATTGTTCTCCGATAAATGCCATACTGCCGCCAACCAATCGTCTCCCATCCAGAATTGCCGAGAGTCCGTTGCCCGGAAGCGCTGTAAAATCCGCCGCCTCCGCCGCTTCTAAGGACAATTCCCCTCCCTTTTTCATAATAGCCCGGGCAAGAGGATGCTCGCTCTTGGCTTCCAGCGAAAGGGCCATTTGAAGTAATTCATTTTCAGAAACGCCCCCGGCAGGAACGAAGTCCGTCACCTCCGGTTCGCCGCTGGTAATGGTTCCTGTCTTATCCAGCGCTACAATCTGTATCTTTCCTGTCTCTTCTAAAGAAACTGCCGTTTTAAATAAAATACCGTTCTTTGCCCCAAGACCATTTCCTACCATAATCGCAACCGGCGTTGCAAGACCCAGCGCGCAGGGACAGCTAATCACCAGAATAGAAATGCCCCTAGCCAGCGCATAAGCAAATTCTCTTCCCAGAAGAAGCCATATCACGGTAGTAATCACTGCAATCGTAATAACGACAGGCACAAATACCCCCGACACCCTGTCTGCAATCTTGGCAATCGGCGCTTTCGTCGCCGCCGCGTCGCTGACCATCTTAATAATCTGCGAAAGCGTGGTATCCTCCCCCACTCTCGAAGCCTCGCATCTTAAGAATCCGGACTGATTCATAGTGGCCGCAGAGACCAAATCTCCCGCCGCCTTATCTACCGGAATACTTTCCCCTGTCAGCGCCGCTTCATTCACCGCGCTGATTCCTTCCAGCACAATCCCATCTACCGGAATATTCTCTCCAGGGCGGACCACGAAGACGTCTCCCTTTTTTACCTGTTCCACAGGCACAGTCGTCTCAATCCCCTCCCGAACCAGAACTGCCGTCTTAGGCGCCAGCCGCATCAGGCTTTTTAAGGCATCCGTCGTCTTCCCTTTCGACCTTGCTTCTAACATCTTCCCCACCGTAATCAGCGTCAGAATCATAGCCGCCGATTCAAAGTAGAACTCATGCATATATTTCATCACAGCATCCATATCTCCGCGAAGCTGAGCGTCCGTCATCAGAAACAGCGCAAATACACTCCACGCAAAGGAAGCCATAGAGCCAAGAGCCACTAGCGTATCCATATTCGGCGCTCTGTGCCACAGACTCTTGAAACCACTGATAAAAAACTTCTGGTTAATCACCATAACGATTCCGGTCAATAATAGCTGCAGAAGCCCCATTGCTACGTGATTATGTGCAAGCCAGCCGGGAACCGGCCATCCCCACATCATATTTCCCATGGAAAAATACATAAGAACCAGCAAAAATCCGAGAGAAGAAATCAACCTTTTCTTCAGTACCGGCGTCTCCTTATCCTGCAGGGCTTCTTCACCTTCCGCCAGACTGTGCGAGGCTCCCTGGCCTTCCGCGCCCTTTACCGAAGCTCCGTACCCGGCTTCCTCCACCGCCGAAATAATACTCTCTGCCGAAGCGTCTCCTTCCACGCCCATCGAATTCGTCAAAAGGCTAACCGAACAGGAGGTAACCCCGGAAACCTTCGACACCGCCTTCTCTACCCGTGCGCTGCAGGCGGCGCAGCTCATACCCGTAACTGTATATTGTTCCATATTACAATCTCCTTCCGCTATTTCATGAGCTTCTGGATAATCGCTGTCAGCTCATCCACCACCTCGTCATTACCGTCCCTGATATCCCGCACCACACATGTGTGAATGTGATTCGTCAGCAGCTCCTTATTAAATGCATTCATTGCCGCATTCACCGCCGACGACTGAATCAGGATATCGTTACAATAAACATCGTTCTCAATCATCGTCTGAAGTCCCCGTACCTGACCTTCAATTCTGCGAAGCCGGTTCAATAACCGTCTCCTCTGCTCATCTGAGCGCTCCGTCTTTTTTTCATGACAGCAAATTCTCTCTTCATCCATATCTAAAATCCCCTTCTATGCTGAATACTAGAGCGTGTTTGAAAATTCATTCCTGCAATCTGGGAACCACTCCAGCGCCGCATGCAATACCCTGTATGGGTATAAAAACACTATATACCCATAGTAGGTATTTGTCAATAATTTTTTCAATACTTTCAACATGTGCAATTTGGTGTATTTCAAAAATTTTACAAAACTTAGTTTCTCACAATCGAATCTATAACCAGAAAAAAGCCGCACATGTTATCCATGTCCAGCTCTTCCTTTTCATAAAAATCCGCCGATTATAACAGCTCCGCCATCGTAACCCCTTCGCCGGCCAAATGCTCAAAATCCTTCACAAACACATCAACCGCAGCAGTTATGGCCACATTATTTACAAATTTATCCATCACCGCCGGAGCAACAGTCGCCCCGCCCACTCCGTATTTGCAAAGTTCTAACACCTGCTGGGAATTTTTGAAACTCGCCGCTAAAACCAGCGTCTCAAAGTGATTTACCTCAAATATATCCTGAATCTCCTTCGTTACATGAATACCGTCGTACCCCATATCATCAATCCGGTTAATATATGGCGCCGCATAAGAAGCGCCGCTTTTGGCCGCTAAATATGCCTGCATCGGAGTATAAATTGCTGTGCCCGTCGTACGGATTCCCTTCTCTTTCAAAAGCCGCATCGCCTTAAACCCTTCCGGGATACATGGAATCTTGACAAAAGTCCCTTCTCCAAATGCATTTACAATCGCCTGGGCGTCCCGCACCATACCTTCTGCATCCTTTGCAATCGCCTGCACATGCAAATCCGCCTCCCTGCCGATAAATTCCCGGATTTCCTTCAGTACATCGAAAGGCTTTCTGTTTGCCTTTGCTAAGATTGACGGATTTGTCGTCACTCCGTCAACGGGATATAAGTCATATAATCTTTTAATTTCTCCTATATCTGCATCATCAATTAATAACCTCATATTTTCTGCTCCTTTTACTCTATGAAAGAATTTTTACAAATTCCGGCCGTCTGTTTTTAAAAACAGCTCTTATCTCATTTTCTAATACCATACTAGCACAACTATCTTGCGCTGTCAGTAACATTCCGGACAAATCCAATATAAGTTACCACATAATATACCGCATAGATTCCGAAAAACAGCACAATACTTTTAATAAAAAACGAAGCAGAAGCCACCGGAACACCTGTCATAATTACAAAAGCTTTGCTCATAGACAGTATCATTTTCCCACTGATAATAATAGCAAGTACCGCCGGACACAGATAATACGCCCCCAATTGCTTTCTAATCAGCTGATGAATCTGTGCCCGCTGAAGCCCCAGCTTCGCCAGCACATCATACCGGAATTTGTATTTTGCAGAATCAGATAGCTGTTGAACCGACAGCACCGTCACAGCCACGCATACAAAGACCAGCCCAATGTAGAATAATGGAATAATCAGAGACGCCAGCATGAATTTCACCTCCGGAATCAGATTATCCCGCACCATATTTACCGCCGCATAAGTAATGATATTATCTGAACCGCAGCAGCTATTGCCCTGCAAATTCGGCATAACATGACCGGCATAATCCTGCTCTTTGCTGGTCAGCTCATCTAGCTTTTTATTCAGTCCCCGAGGCGCCTCTCCTTCAATATCCGCCGCCAGTTCCGCATAATAAGGCGTCATTCGCTCCAGAACCCGATCCGGCACTACTACCACATAGTCACCGCCGTTATGTCCGTCCTGGGAAAAGGGCTCTCCATACACTCCAACGCAGGAGAGCGTCCCATCTCCTGACGCGTCTGCAATCTTAAGCGCTTTTCCGATTTCTTTCACTTCCTCATAGAGTCTGGGCTTGATATGCACCAGATATTCTCCGTCATTTATCTCTACCCTGCCATATCCCAGCATACTCCGCAGCTCATTATAAGCCGTAACGCCCATATAGGTATCATAGGTACAATAGACCCCCTCTTCTTTCAGCATTTTCTCTATCTTTCTCTCATCCGGGCTCCCGTCCTTCTTCTGGTACATGGTTCCCCAGGCCTGCAAGTGAGTCAGCATCCAGCTATTCACCTGATTTTCGTTATCTGTATAAATCTGATAAGAATAAAGCTTCCGAATTTTCGTATCTTCCTCTATAATTCCTATTTCATCTGCAAAATCATCCTCCGGATTAATGCTGTTTATCTGTATATCAAAAGGAAATTTCTCTTCCAGCACCGTATTCTCATAATCGCTGAACATCAGGGCAACAGAAGCTCCCATAAGAGCAAGCGTAAAAAGTGCCGTAAGCGTCCCCATCGTGAACTGCATGGTCCGCACTTTCGATGCAAACTGCCGCAGAAGGAACAAATTCTGCCCCTGATAGATTCGGTTCCCCTTCTTTCTGACATAGCAAATAATCCATGCAGAAAGCCCTATATAGAATAAATAAATCGTCGCCACCAGCCCAATCAGAAATAGAGCAATTTCTCCCGCATTGGTCAGCATCGAAAATACCCTCCAGAAAGTCAGGATAAACAGAATGGAAAACAGCAGAAACAAACGCTTAAATCCTTCCCTCTTTTCCTTAATCTCTTCGTTCTTCCGTTTCGCATCCATCAAATCGCGGATATTCATCTTTTTAAATTTCCGTTTGCACCGGAATAACGCAAGCAGATAACATCCCGCGTAGCAGAGCACAGTAATCAGTATTGTCCACTGATTAAAAGAAATACTAAAATGATAATCCATCCTCACCATAGAAAACATCACCGCCAGAAGAACCTGCCGGAGCAGGATTCCAAAGAAAATCCCGATAAAAAAAGAAATTCCCCCAAGCAGGAGATTTTCCCGCATATAGAGCCGGGCTATTGTTTTCTTCTTCATGCCAAGAAGCAGGTAGATTCCAAATTCACTGCTGCGCTTTTCCAGCATAAACCGCACCATATAGTTAATCAGCCACGCCACAATCAGCACAATAAAAAAGGTTGCCAGTCCAATCATAACCTCCATGATAGCTTCCAGCTCAAAATACTGATTCACATCATTCTGGAAAATCAGGCTGTTGAATGCATACATCAGCGCAGTCACCACAGTCATCGTAAGAATATACACCAGATAATCCCTGGCGGAACGTTTCATATTACGGAAAGCAAGTTTACCGAGCATCGGACAGCTCACCTCCAGTCAGGGACAACACGTCCAGAATTTCCTGCAAAAACACCTTGCGCGTCTTCTCTCCCCGGACAAGCTCATGAAAAATCTTCCCATCCTTCAGAAACAGAATCCTGCTGCAATAGCTGGAAGAAAATGCATCATGAGTCACCATCAAAATCGTAGCGCCCATGGTCCGGTTTAAATCTGTAAATGTCTCAAGCAAGGTCTGCGCCGAACGGGAATCTAAGGCCCCGGTAGGTTCATCTGCAAGCAGCAGCCTTGGATGGTTCACAAGCGCTCTGGCGCAGGCGCATCTCTGCTTCTGTCCACCCGATACCTGATAGGGGAATTTCTCCCTGATATCCACAATCCCAAGAAGTCTGAGAATCTGTTCGCACTCCTGCTGAATCTGCTGCTTTTTCCCGCCCTGCAGGGTCAGCGCCAGAATGATATTCTCTTCAATCGTCAGGGTATCCAAAAGATTATACTCCTGAAATACAAACCCTAAATTCTTCTTGCGGAACTCCGAAAGTTCATCCTCCTTAAGCTCTGTAATATCCGTATCCTCATAGTAAATATGCCCCGCTGTCACCCGGTCAATGGTTGCCAGCATATTCAGCAGCGTAGTCTTCCCGGAGCCGGAAGCGCCCATTACGCCGACAAATTCCCCCTTTTCCACGCAAAAGCTGACCCGGTCCACCGCCTTTGTCACATTCGACTTGTACCCATAGTATTTTTCCACATCGCATACCCGGATATAATTACTCATCAAAATCACTCCTAATCTGTAGAATTTTGTAACCGTTCAGACAACCCGTCCTGTTACATACAAAAATCCCGTTCAACACCCTTCGCTATTAGATTTTTGTACTTATATTCTACCGCCTTTCTTTTTTCCTTTGTATGAAGATAGATTACATTTATCTTACATTTTCTTAAGAAATTACCGGGCTCTACACCGAAATAGTCCGTCTCGACTATCATGAATAAAAAATATATCCCATAACCGCCGCCAAACGTAAGCGCCCCTATCCTGCCGAAAGTCAGAAATAAATCCATAATCTGTTTCATACTTTGGCACACCTCCCTCGCTGCTATCTCCCACCGCCATTATAATCACATTTCTGGCAATGCTGCATCGTATTTTCCGTATCATCTTTATGATAAGCGCCCGACCATTGACAGATGCTCTGCAAAATAGGGACAACAGACCGCCCCTTTTCCGTAAGGGAATATTCCACCCTAGGAGGGATTTCATCATAAGACTGCCGGTTTATCATCCCGTTTTTCATAAGTACTTTCAGAGAAGCGCCAAGAACCGCATCCGTAATATTGGTAAGCTCACTGCGCAGTTCGCTGTACCGCAGGATCTCCTTTGCCGCCAGCACACAAATAATCCGGGAATTCCATTTGCCCCCGAACACGTCCAGCCCATATTCCAGCGGACAGCGGATATCCTTATCTAATTTTGGTTTATACATACAATCACCTCAGCTCATTCTTTTTCTGCATACTCCCATATCATTATCCCTTTATATAAATAAAAAATCAAGTTACAACACAGCTTATATAATCCCAGATTGTCCAATCAACATTTTCCCTATACGCAAAACGGGCGCAGAGCACTTTCAAGACTCCGCACCCGCCGTTTTCTCCGTCTTACAGAACTTTCTTATTATCCGCCCCAGGAGTAGTCACGATAACCTTCTCCGGCGTCATGATCAACGCCCCCTTTGCAGTAGCAGCGCCGCCAAACATCTTTTCCACCATAGCCTTAAACGTATCGACAACTGCTCCCTCTGTCACATACTCTGCAACTCCCTTGATCTGGTAGCCTTCCAGAGACTTTGCATCATATACGGAAATGGCAATCCTGCCGCCGTTTGCTTTTAGATTGTTCAGCGTGGTCTCAACGAATAAAACCCCTACCACCAGCTTCTCATCTTCCGTTACATCCTTAAACGCAACGGGAACAACAAACGGCTCATTATACGCACAGGTAG
>CAOKJI010000062.1 GCA_948468495.1 uncultured Dorea sp.
GTACTCAATACTTGCAGAATAGCTGGTATTAGGGGAGAAAAAGCTTACCGTATTGTAACCCCAGTAATTGTAGAGTTTCTCGCCGTCCACTTCGCGGTAATCCTGCATCTCGTCAAATTCAAATATCGGCATCAGCTCCACAACATTTACCCCAAGTTCCAGAAGATAGGGAAGCTTCTCTCTGAGTCCGGCAAAGGTTCCGGGATGCGCTACGCCTGAGGATTCGTGTTTGGTAAAGCCTCTTACATGAAGTTCATAGATAATCAGGTCTTCGGTAGGAAGCAGAGGGGTCGGCGCGGCGCCCCAGTCGAAGTCGTCCTTGACAACCCTGGCTTTGTAATGCTGCTGACCCTTCGGGGAAGTCGCGCCCCACTTGCTCTGACCGGTAACGGCTCTGGCATAAGGGTCTAAGAGATACTTGTTCTTATTAAAAATAAGTCCTTTGTCTGGCTCGTAGGGACCGTCTACCCGGTATGCATATTCAAAATCCTCGATGTTGAGTTTGAATACAATCATAGAATATACGTTACCGATTCGGTAATGCTCCGGAAATGGAATCTCTACAAAGGGTTCTTCCTCTTCCCGGTGGAAAAGGAGCAGATCAATGCTGGTGGCGCCATGAGAATATACGGTGAAATTCACGCCGCCGGGAATAGCTGTCGCTCCGTTGATATCATAGAATCCAGGACGGATGGAAAAGCCATTTACAAAGTCTAAGGGAACCATATGAATGGTACGCGGAAGACTTAATTTGTCCATGATTTCTTCTGAATGGGGTTTGGCGGGTACCGGGAGCGGCTGTATAGTATGTTCCTTACTGTTCATTCTGAAACCTCCTGTAAGAGAACGGCCCGGAAGAGCAGTTCTATCAAATTTATACAATAATTATATAATAAATTTTCATATTTTGCAAAATATAAAGTATGATAGTTCTCCAGAGCGTGTCCCCAAATTGCTTTCTGCAAGATGCCGTCCCAATTTGCATCAGATTTTATGCTGGATTTGGGAGGTGTAGTGGGCTACATTAACCAAATTCAGCGTAAAATCTGGGGCGAAGTGGGGCGGCAGATTGTAGGAATGGATTTGCGAAGGCTACTGTGAACGGAGTGAACAGTAACAAGGGTCAGGCTGGTCTTCTTCTGTGTCGGGAAGTTTGGGATTCATATTCCCGTCTATGAGAAAATCATAGGATACATGAAATACCTCCGACAGAGCTTTCAATTCCAAATCCGTAACGTAGCGTTTGTTGGTTTCAATTCTTGTAATTACATTTTTATCCATATCATATCCGGCGAGCTGCAGTTTGTAGGCCAGATCCCGTTGGGAATAGTCGTTTCGTCTGCGAAGTTCGATTAATTGCTGGCTGATGAGATTTTTTTCGCCTGTCTGTGCTTTGGGTCTTGGCATGGTACATTTCCTCCATATGTTATATTCGTTATTTGTCTCACTTTCTGATTCGTTTTTTTGATTTTACAAGTTGAAATATGGAATACTGGTTGTGAAAATGAGACAAAATTGTGTAATTGTACTTGTTATTGTGAAAAATGGAATCGGATACCAGTGTTCTTTTGTCTAATTATGTGGAAATATGGATTCTTCCATGTTATAATAAGCCAGATTCATTGGAACGAAAGATGATAAATTCTATGTCTGAAAGGATACAAAGATGAGATGACTGATAAGATAAAATACTGTGCTAAAAGAATACTTAAGATTATCGGAACCATACTTGCCGTACTGTTATCGGCTGCAGCCGCAATTTTGTGCCTGAGTATCGGATGGATGTTTGATACATGGAGTAATCTTACCATGGATGAGCTGATGTATCATCTGACTGCTCCTTTGGAAGGAACGAATATGGGAATGGTAAAAGAATACATTAACGTATGCATTGCGCCGGCTGTTCTTGTGTTGCTGCTTGTATTAGTAATATTTGCCGCATTTCGGAAGGAGAAGAGGTACTATATCGCGATGGCGGCGGGAATTATATTACCGCTTGCCGTATCCGGAATCATTGTCCGGATGGCGTGGAATAAGCTGGATGTAAGCGCTTATGCTGAGTCGCAGGGCGTATATTCTACATTTATAGATGATAATTATGTATCGCCGTCGGATGTGAACCTGACGTTCCCGGAGAAGAAGCGGAATCTAATCTATATCTTTCTGGAGTCAATGGAAACAACTTATGCCGATACCGGAGACGGAGGCGCCTTTGAAGAGAATGTGATTCCGGAACTGACGGCTCTGGCACAGGAGAACGAGGATTTCTCCGGTGAGAATGAGGAACTGAACGGAGGGCTTGCAATGCCTGGAGCGACCTGGACGATTGCGGCAATGTTCGCGCAGACGTCGGGACTTCCGCTGAATATATCAATTGAAGACAACAGTATGGATACGCAGGAATCCTTTTTCCCCGGAGCCGTTACCCTGGGCGATGTGCTTTTGCAGGAAGGATATTCGCAGACTTTAATGATTGGCTCGGATGCGACATTCGGGGGCAGAAGGCTGTATTTTACAGAGCATGGGAATTATGAGATTATTGATCACCCCTATGCCTGCGAGTCAGGGATGCTTCCGGAGGATTACCGCGTGTGGTGGGGATATGAGGACAGGAAGTTATTTACATTTGCAAAGCAGAAATTAAGAGAGATGTCCCAGCAGGAGGAGCCGTTTAATCTGACTTTGCTTACGGTAGATACCCACTTTGAGAACGGATATTTTTGTGACATATGCGAGAGAGATTGGGAAGACGACCAGTATGCGAACGTATTTTCCTGCGCAAGCCGGCAGGTAGAATCCTTTGTCCGCTGGATACAGAGACAGCCCTTCTATGAAGATACTACAATCGTTATTGCGGGAGACCATCCGACGATGGACAGTAATTTCTGCGAAGACGTAGACAGCAGCTATGTCAGAAAAGTCTATACGACTGTTATCAATCCGGCGGTGGAAGTAACGGAGAATATTGAGAGAAATTATACAACATTTGATATATTTCCTACCACGCTGGCAGCAATGGGCGTGGAAATCGAAGGAAACCGCCTGGGTCTTGGGACGAATCTCTTCTCTTCCGCACAGACCCTGACAGAGCGGTTTGGCGTTGAGAAAGCAAAACGGGAAATTACCCGAAAGTCGGTTATGATGGAAGAACTTGCTGACATAAAGATGGAAAATGTAGAAGAAAAGCAGAAACCAAGAGCGGAGCTGCAGATAGAAGATTACCGGGAAGATATAGGCATTCTGCCGGTAACGCTGAGGAATATCACGAATGTACCGGAGGGAATAGCCTCGGCAATGATTGCTATCTGGAAGAATGAGGATCAGAGCGATCTGCAATGGATTCAGTTGGGAGAAATCGAGGAAGGAGTCTATAGTACATATGTCAATATGGCGTCTTTTGCGGAAGCAAAGGGAGAGTACCAGATTCATGCTTATGTAATTGATGAGGCGGGCGGACAGTATAACGTCTACAGGACGGATACGGTTATAAAATAACAACCCTGCCGTTCCTTGAAAAGAAAAAGCGGCAGGTGGAGCGGAAACTTTATCAGCAGCCACTGATTCAAATCGGTTCATCGCTATCAGACAGTATAAAAGGATTGGTTTTCCAATCCTTTTTGTCTATTGAGATAACGATTCGGGGCGATACTGAAAGCTCTGCGTCGCAGTTTGGCGCATTCCTGGGGCATGAACAGTGAGTGCGTCCAACTGATACATGTTTTGTGAAAATAGCAAAAACTAGAGTTGAGTAACTGGGATAAATATGGTAAAATTTAATAAGTGATTTGCAGTTTATTTATTTGAATATACCATATATAGTATCTATGTGAGGAATGTGAGACTACGAAGTGAAAAAAGTATTTATTCATGCCTATGCGGCGGGGAATTTAGGGGATGATTTATTAATCCGGATTTTGTGCGAGAGATATCCGAAGACCAGATTTGTCATATGTGCGGATTCTTCTTATAAGAAGAGATATGCGGATTTGAAGAATCTGCGTGTATTTTCGTCGGATGATAGGATTGTACGTTATACGGACAAGTTACTGAAGAGGGTAAAGAACTGCGATAATGGTATGTGGAAGCTGTTATTGAGGAGCTCTTACGCTACGGTTCATATTGGGGGTTCTGTTTTTGTCCAGCATCAGGACGATTTTGCCCCGGCCTATCATCTGGATTGTCAGTTGAGAAGATTAAGCAGAAGATTATATGTTGTGGGGGCTAATTTCGGGCCGTATACGGATGAGAAGTATTACCGCTTATATAGGAAACTTCTAAGTTCCTACGAGGGAGTGTGCTTTCGGGATAGGTATTCAAAGAATTTGTTCAAGGATTTTCCCAATGTAAGATATGCGCCTGATGTTGTATTTAATTACAGGCAGACCGGGAAAGTAAGATTGAAAAAGCAGGCTTTATTTTCTGTAATAGATTTGGAGGGCAGGGGCGGAAAGTATAGTATCAGCCAGTACGCGGAAGAATATTATAACTTAATGGCGGAACTGGCGGAGCAGTGTATTGAGAGAGGGTATACGGTTAAGTTCGTGTCGTTTTGCAGAATGCAGGAGGATGAAAAGGCTGTCAGAATGATTATTGACCGGATGGGGGATAAGTATGAAGAGGCGGTCAGCGCATTTTTTTATGATAAGGATGAGAGGAAGTGCGTGAATCAGTTCTATGAATCAGAATTGATTGTAGGAACCAGATTTCACAGTATTATACTGGGATGGCTTGCAGAGAAGAAAGTGCTGCCGGTTGTATACGACTTGAAGACGCTGCATACGCTGGAAGATTTGGGAGTGGAAGATTATATTCTTCTGGAAGATTTGAAGAAGGTACGTGCAAGCGAGGCGGTGGAACGCCTGATAAGCAGAAGTGTGATAGAAGTGAACGGGTTGAAGAGTAAGGCAGGGCAGCAGTTTGCAGATTTGGACGGTTTACTGCAGTAGGCGTGGCTGCTTTTGTGGAGGGCGGAGAGATGAAGGAACCTTTGGTTAGTGTTCTGATGGTCAATTACAACCATGAAGAAACGATTAGAGAGACAATCGAGAGTGTTCTGGGACAAACTTACCGGAATATTCAGTTTATTATTGTAGACGACGGCTCTACGGACGGCTCCTGGGAGGTAATAGAATCCTTTCAGGACGAACGGATAGAAGCTCACCGGCTGGAATCGAACCGGCATATATGTTATGCGACAAACTATGGGTTTGAGAAGGTGAAGGGAGAGTATCTTGCCCGTATAGACAGCGACGACGTCTGGTATCCGGATAAGCTCGGCAGGCAGGTGGATTTCTTACAGAGAAGCGGGCAGTATAAGATATGCTTCTCGTGGATTGATTTGATTGATACGGATGGAAATAATATAAATGATGACAATGCGGAGCTTCTGCATCTGTTTGAGACGGAGTTTACAGGTCAGGAGGATTGTCTTTTGACGTTCTTCCTGATTGGCAATTGTATCTCGCATCCTTCCGTATTAATGGAAACGGGGGTGATGCGGACAGTCGGCGGTTTTAATCCCGGTTATATGCAGTCTCATGATTTTGACTACTGGATCAGAATTGCGAAGAGATATCCGCTGTATGTCATGAAAGAGCGTCTGCTGGCTATGAGGCGGTTCGACGATAAGAGCAGGCTTCAGAATAACAGCAACGTATCTTATATTAGCTCATTGCGTTTCTACAACGAATGTGTGGATATAAGAAGACACTTTTTCGACGATATGAGCAATGAATTATTTCAGAGAACATTTCAGAGCGAATTTAGGAATCCGGATGCGAAGTCTTATGAGGAACTGGAATGTGAGAAGGCTTTTCTGCTGTGCAAACCGATTCAGCCGTCCCAGGCGGTACAGCCTGCGGGGATAGAGAAATTCCTTGAACTATTTGCAAATCCAGCGGTAAAAGAAGTGCTGGAGGGCGAATACGGGTTCTGTGAAAAGGATTTCTATGAGCTGACGGGATTGCATATCTATTATGACAGATATTTATATGACAGAGAGGTATCCTTAAGAGAGCAGCTTAAGGCCGAGAAAGCGAAGAGACTGGAGGCCGAGGAGAGAGTGAAGGAGGTGTTAAGAGAGAAGAAACAGATTATCAGAACCTATGAAAGCTCCACAAGCTGGAGAGCGACTGCCCCGCTTCGGTGGACAGTCAGGAAAATTAAAGGAAAGAAAGGAAGGTAACAGGTTTTATGAAAAGGGTTATGAAAAGAGCGTTGTCAGGAATGCTGGTATTTATGTTCCTGCTGAATCTGGCGATTCTGCCTGCAAATGCAGAGGAAGCTGCTGGAACGGATATTGGGACGACTGAGAAGGTCAGCCAGTCAGAAGATGAAGTGGCTGCACAGGAAAAAGCGGATATCCCGGAAGGGCTTCTGGAGTATCTGGAAGGGATAGAGAGTCTGCCGGAGATCTTAAAAGAGTCGGCGGACGGCCTGCAGACTTATGAGACCATGGATTTTGAGTGTAAGCCGGAAGAATGGCAGGTATTGTATCTGACAAATATTTCACGTATGTACATGGGATTAGAACCTTTGTCTATGACAAAGAATCTGCATACGGCGGCAGATATCAGGGCAGTGGAATTATCAGAACGCTTTACAGATGATCATAAACGTCCGGATGGAAGAGAGTTTCAAACGGTTTTGAATGATCAGGGCGTAGACTGGATTTGGGCTGGTGAGAATATTGCCAGAGGATTTAAAAATTCAGAAGACGTTATGCTGGGATGGATAGAAAGCCCTGGACATCTGGCTAATATATTGGATACGGATTATACGCATCTCGGTACCGGATTCTACGATAATGGTTCTTCTGAAAGTCCGTATTGGGAGCAGTTGTTTACAGGCTACTGTGAGCCGACTGGGATATCTGTTCTGCAGAATTCGGACGCTACATATCTGGTGCCGCATGGAACGAATATTGATGGAATCGGACTTGTCCTTCAGGTTGAATGTGAGCATGGGACTTCATATATGCCGATTATAGAGGCTATGTGTACAGGCTATGACTATGGGCGTGTAAATGAGACGCAGACAGTTACAGTTTCTTACGGTGGATTTACGGCGACATTTAATATATATCCCTGCGCGCCGCTTCCGTTTGAGGATGTTCCGACAGATGCGTGGTTCTACAGAGCTGTAGTAAGCATGTACAGCAATGAGATAATGACAGGCCTTACGGAGAATGTATTCGGACCTGGCGAAGAGTTATCCAGAGGTCAGTTTGCAACTATTTTATACCGGATGACAGGAGCTCCTGCGGTACCTTACGCACCAGTATTTTCAGATGTACCGGATGATGATGCATTTTATAAAGATGCGGCTATATGGGCGTGCGCTGTAGATGTAATTACCGGATATGAGGACGGAAGATTTGGACCGTCTGACCTGATTACAAGAGAACAGATGGCTACTATAATGTATCGTTATGCAGAAGGAATGGGGATAGATGTTTCTGCCAGAGTAGATTTATCAGCGTATCCTAATGGTGGAAGTGTGAGTCCTTTTGCGGTTGAGGCAATGAGTTGGGCGGTTGCAGTCGGACTGATTAGCGGAGAAGGGGCCGATGGAAGTCTGAATCCGCAGGGCAATGCAAGCCGGGCTGTGTGCGCTACAATTATCATGCGTTTTATTGATAATATTCTTTAGAAACAAAATTTGTAAATCGGTGATGTTACAAGGAAACGAATAAACAGAAAGGAATTATAAAAATTATGAAGATAAGGAAAATCGGAATAAGTATTATAATCCTGTCTTTGACAGTTAGTAGATTAAAAAATCGCTGTATCCCTTGTGTTTTCTGGGTTACAGCGATTTTTGCTGTTGTTACGAAGTATAGTAATTTATTCTTTCCCTTTACTTTTTTTCTGAATGGTTCTCATGCTGCTTTTGGTTATGAATTGATAATCTGTTCGGAAACCACAGACTTCATGGAGATCATCCGTGATAAGCTC
>CAOKJI010000063.1 GCA_948468495.1 uncultured Dorea sp.
TCTGTTTCCACCAGCTTAAGACACTTCAGCATACCGAGCATTTTCCTCAGTTTCGTCAGACGTTCCACATAATTCTCAAACAGCTCCCTGCCCTGTCCGTCAAGCATCCGAACACAATTGTCAATACTTGCCATCAGGATATAGGACGGACTGGAGGACTGCAGCATATCCAGATAACGGAAAATTCTCCTTCGGTCCGCTATCTCTCCCTGCACATGCAGAAGCGCGGTCTGTGTTAATGAGGGTAACGTCTTATGCACACTGTGAATTACAACATCGGCTCCCCCTGCAAGCGCATTCATCCCAAAATACGGATGAAATCCGAGATGCGACCCATGAGCCTCATCAACAATCAACGGAATCCCATATTCATGAACCACATCAGCAATTCCCCTTATATCGGAAATCACTCCCTCGAAAGTCGGAGATACAATCACAACTGCCCGTATGTCTGAACACGCCATAAGCGCAGTTCTCACTGCGCTTACAGAAATATCCATATTCATATGAAGACTGGCCTCAAATTCCGGATACAAATATACCGGTTTCAGCTCATTCAGATATATCGCATGATAGACAGACTTGTGGCAATGCCGCGCCACCAGTATCCGTTCTCCCTTACATGTACTGCCAAGAATCGCACTTAAGATTCCCGCCGTACTTCCATTCACCAGGTATCTGCTTTCCTCCGCCCCGTACACCTTCGCTGCCAGCCTTTGAGCCTCCTTAAGAATCCCATTCGAATGATGCAGATCATCAAATCCCTCTATCTCTGTAATATCAATCTCATAAGGAAGCCTGACGCCGCCTGGCGCACGCCTCTTATGCCCCGGCATATGGAAACCATAATAATCAGACGCGCTATATTCTACAAGTCGACTATACAATCCATTCATAAATATCTTATAATTTCTCCAATCCTTCTAAACTTTGCTGCTACTCCGTTTACAATGATTTCTAAACGTTACTGTTCACTCCGTTTACAGTAACCTCTAAGCTTCTTTAGCAGCTCTATTTATATCTTAACAGTTTACGAAGGTTTTATCAAGCTAAAAACTCCTCCAGGATTTCCCTTATCAGTACTTCCTTGGAAAGAGCGCCCATCTGCTTGTCCTCTTTCTGTTCTGCCGCCGTCTCACCCGCTTCTGCCGCAAGCATCCCCGCCGCTCTCTCCGCCGCCGCTTCTGCATTTCTTTCCACAGCCTTCTCAGCCAGACGTTCCGCAAGCTGCTGCTCCTTCTTTCTTCCACGCGCAGTTTTCTTTCCCTTTGATTCTGAGGCTTTTGCTTCCTTCACGCCTACATCTGCCCATTTGGTATCTGCCACCGCTGTCTCTACAATATTTTCCATTAGCTTTTCGGAAATCCTCTCTACCCGGCTGTCCATATCGCGGTCTCTGCTGCTATGTCCCCGCTCATTATCTGTCTGTTCCATCACAGTCCCTGCCGGTCTCTCCATCTGACGGTCTACAGATTGTTTTGCAGCGTCATCCGACCAGTTTTCCAGCTGACTATCCACAGCCCGCTCTTCTGCGTCATTGCGTCTTTCCCTTCGGTTATCAATCACCCTTTCGCCCCGGCTGTCTACTGCATACTCCCTGCGTTCTGCCATCCTAAGTCCCTCCGGCGCTGTTCCAGCCTCCGGGGCCCGATAAGGTTCTGGGGACTGATAGGGTTCCGGCATCACTGGCGGCAAAATCTCCGGCGTATTTGTCGGAGCGGGAACTTCTTCTCTGGGTCTCGGTCGCTCCGGATTATTCAATTCCCTGTTCTTCTCAAACTTACGCGCACAGAAATTATCCAGATAATCCACCATATACGTGCGGATAACGTTCAGGCAATACTCCTCATCCATAGCCACCCGCATCAAAAAAAGCAGAATCCCGATTGCTGCGCCGCCGCCTGCGCTCTGCAGAACAAAATCAGTCATTCCCATAAACGCATACTCAATCCCCGCGCCCACAAGTCCGGCCAGAAGACACCCCCAGGCCGCCGCCCGTTCCAGCCTTCTCCAACTGTGAAGGCGGATTCTCATAATCCGATACTCATATATGTATTTCTCTACGAATACCTCCACATTCTGTACCCGGTCGCTGACCATGCATGTATGCTCATATTTCGCCCGCACCAGCCGCATCAGTGAATGAGAACTCTTCCCCATATTCCCCGCCGCTTTCATAAGACTCTTCAGCGAAATGCTGACCACACATTTACTGATTACCCCGACAAACGCAAAAACGCCTATTAGGACAAGCAGAAGACGCCTGTCCATGTTTACTTCCAACATAATTCTTACCCTCCTTCTTTGATACGATTATAACCGAATCAGAAAAAGAGGGTAGAAAAATCGTTTTCCATATTTCGCATATAATTTTCCGAAACGTGCCGCTCTTTGGCGAACCAGCCATACCTTGTCAGAAGTTGTCGTCCAGATTGTCACAAGATGTCACTCATCCTTCCGGTATCATCCGGCTAAATTCTGGCCGTCAGATTCTTCACAAGCCTTACGCTGTGCTCAATTGCCTTCTTCTCAAAGGTCGGATAATCCTCCGACGCGCTTCCGTCCGCCTTGTCAGAAATAGCACGAATAATGACACACGAAACTTTGTTCAGGTATGCCGCATGAGCAATTGCCGCGCCCTCCATCTCTGTGCATAATCCACCGAAATTCTCTGCTATCTTCTCTTTCACTTCGTCTGACGCCACAAACTGGTCCCCGCTTACCACTCTTCCGGTAAAGGTATGAATGTCAGGATTCGCCTCCGCATTCGCCTCCGCCGCCAGCCGGACCAGCCGCTCATCTGCCGGGAATGAAAGTACACCCATCCGAGGCACCTCGCCCAGTGGATACCCAAACGCCACTGCATCCATATCATGGTAAAGCGCATCGGTAGAGATTACCATATCGCCAATATTAATTCTTGCATCCAGAGAACCAGCAATCCCCGTATTAATCAAAACATCCGCCTGAAACTCCGATACAAGAATCTGTGCGCAGATTCCTGCGTTCACCTTCCCGATACCGCTGCGTACCACTGTAACATCCCTGCCCCCAAGCTTTCCGCGAAAGAATGTCATGCCCGCACGTTCTTCTGTCGCCTCTGTTTCCATTGATTCCTTCAAAGCGGCAACTTCTTCATCCATAGCTCCAATAATTCCAATCATCTTATTTTCCTCCTGAGTCTTTATATACCAAACATCTTCCTTGTGCTTTCCACTTCTTCTACGCTGCAGCCAACTTCCTCTGCTACTTGTCCACTGGTCAAATCAGGATTCCTCTTAACGGTCTGAAATATCCTTCCTGTTAAAAAAATCCCTTCCTGTTTCCCTTTCTGCAACCCTTTCTGCATTCCTTCCAGCATTCCCTGTTGTTTTGCCTCCTGCTGCTTCACCTGAATATCTTCCTCATAACTATACTCTGCAATCAGCATGTTCGTCACCTCGCTTCCCTTACGCTCCAGATACTCCGCCAGTATTCCTTTCTCAATGCATTCTTTAATCGCTTTCTTAATAGCATCTTCCTCTTGCGAATACTTTCTTACTGTATTGATAAATTCGCTGTATTCTCTTAATATTCCGCACTTATCTAGCAACCCATGCGCTTTGTCCGAATTTATATTAATTACCTTTACTTTTAATTCCACTGAATTTTCTTCTGCCGAATTCGTAAAAGCATCTGTTAGGGATAACACCTGCTCCAAGGGTTGTTCCTGTCTCCCGTTGTAAAATGTATAAAACTCCGGCGTCGGTATCTTAACCAGCGTCGTTCTGTACCTTGCCTTCTTATCCACTAACTGCTCATATGCTCTTCCCACATACAGCAGGCATCGCAGCGGCATATTCGGATTTACCGTACTTTGATGCTCGCCAAATACGAGCACCTTTCCGTTTACCTCAAATGATATATCATTCTTAAAATTCTTATACAGTACCTCCTCTATCTTAATCTTATGAACAATTTCTTCATCCTGATAATCTGTATCATGTAACGCATTATATAAACTCAGCAGATTCCTCTTCGCTGTTATGTCCTGGTAGAAGAGATCTACGAAGAGACTGTCCTTATGTTCACGGTTTTCTTTCTCCAAATCTGATACCTGTCCTTTCTTTAATTTAATCCTATCATACTTTATTTTTGGTTGCAATTATGTTTCTGACATGTCATTGCCTTTTATTGACTTCATACTTACATATTGCTATAATTCCTGTAAGCCAACAAAGGAGGATACTATTATGGTATACAAAACGCAGGGAACCTGTTCACAGGCAATCCAGTTAGAATTAGATGGTGATATTATTAAATCTGTAGAATTTGTCGGAGGCTGCTCCGGCAACACCCAGGGCGTTGCATCTCTGGTGCAGGGTATGAAGGCAGAAGAAGCTATCGCCAGACTAGAAGGCATCCGATGCGGATTCAAGCCCACTTCCTGTCCGGACCAGCTTGCAAAGGCATTGAAACTTGCTCTTGCAGAATAAACAATACTTCATTTAAATTCTTATCAAAGAAAAAAAGAGACTCTGGATAAGCAGTCTCTTTTTTTCTGTAAATCCGGTTATCAAGTTCTCTTTCCCCACTGGAATAAATTTTTGAATACCGCATTTCCTCTTAAGCTTTTTCCGAGGCATGCTATTAAGCAGCTTGTTTTCCCTTATGTCAAAATTCAGAGTCCTAAAGCGGGCCCACAACTGCCTAAATCTGGCATGAGGGTTCTTTAATATTCGTAAATTTATAAGGCTGCTGCTCCTTTTGTCATTAGCACTCCAGCAAATTATAAAGAATTATGATATTTGACGAGCGGGACGACGCGTCATTCGGGCACCTCCACGTATAGGCCATCTGTAGTTGAGCTACTCATGTCCCCATCTGCAGAATGAGTACACAAAACACGATAATACCAACCACCTTCCACCTCCAGTTTTTTACTGGTGCTTACAAGATCCGCATTCGTATTTTCTTTATGCCAAGTTGAAACAACCTCCCATTCCTCGTCCTCCCACTTAGCACGTTCCACAATCACAGAAACCTGTATGGATTTACAAGTATGTTCTCCGATTGTAGTCCCACCTGCATAAATAACTCCCGGACTGGCAACTCTTAACTTCGAATAACCAATTTGCAGATGCTCTCCCCTCGTAATCTTAGTATCTGTCCCGATAGACTCTGTCTCGTTAGTCAGATAAGAGCCATCCAACATCGGCCGATTGTCAGACGCTTTCGAATCCAACCCTGTACTCATCATAAGACCGAACATCAACACCAAGGCGAAGATACCAGATACTACCCGTTTCCTCATCGCATTCCTTATAATTTCCTGCCTCCTCATATATATAGACAACTGAACTTACAAAATCCATCGGTTTTTAGGAAGGAAAATGTAAATTTAATAATATTTTTTCAAACTCTTCCCATTTAACAGTTCCAACTATTTGATAGTAAATTCCTTTGTATTCAAATTCAGCAGAATATTTCTTCTCTTTATTTTCAGACAAATAGTATTCTGCAACTTTAGCATTTAATTTTCCTTTGACATAAGGATATTCATTAATTTTTTCATCTTCGATATCTGTTCCCCAAGTTTCCTTAGTATAAGACGCATCCATTAAATAGGAAATATTTTTCTCCCCATATTCATACAAGATTTGTACAACCCGAATATCTGAATCTACTTCACAATTTTTATATTTTATTCCTCCAGTAAACCTGATTATTTTTACTGGATCTATTCCCAACTCATCTTTTATCTGCTGATATGCCTCCTCTTCTCTTGACTCCTTTACTATTTTAGCTTCTTTTGTACTTGAATTTATTCTAGACGATTCTCTACCACCAAAAGTCCCTTTCACAATCTCCACCATTCGATTAGGGCCTCCGATACTGTCAACTCCAACACCAGCAATCAACACCAGCACAACCACTGCCGCCACAATACGCTTCCAGCCACCGACAAACTTTCTTGTCTTTTCTCCACGCGTTTTCCAATGTTTCTTCTTCCTGCGGCGCCTTTGCAGCTCCCGTCCAAGACGTAATGCCTCCAAATCGTCTTTTGAAAGACCGGTAACATCTGAAATATCTGTATTTTCCGCCCGGCCCAAATTGTCTGCTTCGGCTCCTGCTTTCCCTGCAATAGCATTCTCATAAGCTTCCACCCCAGCGTAAACCTTCCTGTCCAACCCTTCATCTGCCTCAAATTCTGCCATCTGTGGATTCTCTTCGATTCTGCGTTCAATCTCTCTTGCTTCCTGGTCCAGCTTTTCTATAATTTTTCTTTCATAATCATCTAATTGGTTTCTCATATCTTCCTCTTTCCACTTGACCAGCGGTCCCGCCTCGTTTACAATTATCCTATGACGATGGATTGGAGGCGCATTATGAAACGTATCATCTTAACCGGCGGCGGAACTGCAGGGCATGTAACCCCCAATATCGCTTTACTGCCGCGTCTCAAAGAACTAGAATACGATATCCATTATATCGGTTCTTATAATGGAATCGAAAAAGAACTAATTGACCAGTTCGGCATTCCCTATCATGGAATATCCTCTGGTAAGCTAAGAAGGTATTTCAGCCTGCAGAATTTTACAGATCCCTTCCGGGTAATTAAGGGCTTTGGTGAAGCTCACAAATTAATCAAACTGCTCAAGCCGAACGTTATCTTCTCCAAGGGTGGCTTTGTATCTGTTCCGGTTGTTCTTGCCGGAAAGAAATGTAAGGTACCGATCATTATCCATGAATCGGATATGACCCCCGGCCTCGCGAATAAGATATCCATCCCTTCCGCCAGCAAAGTATGCTGCAATTTCCCGGAAACGGTAGAACTTCTTCCAGCGGATAAGGCCGTACTCACTGGCTCACCCATCCGCCAGGAGTTATTATCAGGTAATAAACAGAATGCACTTCACTTCACCGGTCTCGACGACCATAAGCCTGTGATTCTGATAGTAGGCGGAAGCCTTGGCGCAGCAGCAGTCAATGAGGCAGTCCGCCGAATCCTTCCATCACTCCTGAAGGATTTTCATGTAGTCCATCTATGCGGCAGGGGCAAGCTTGATCCATCCCTGAACAATTTAAACGGCTACGTACAATACGAATATATTAAGGATGAACTAAAAGATCTGTTCGCCCTGTCAGATATTGTTATTTCCCGCGCTGGCGCTAATGCCATTTGCGAGCTTCTGGCGCTTCATAAGCCCAGTCTTTTGATTCCTCTTTCCGCAAATGCAAGCCGCGGCGACCAGCTTCTGAATGCCCGCTCTTTTGAGCGCCAAGGCTTCAGCATGGTTCTTGAAGAGGAAAAAATTACTGACGCCCGACTTCTGTCTGCTGTGCGCAGTCTCTATAAAAACCGGGCGCAATACGTGTCAGCAATGATGAATTCAAACCAGCAGGACTCTATTGACACTATCATTGATTTACTCGAGTCCACTATACATCGATAAAAACAATATCACATATTTCTTTCTATGTATTCTTGTTTAGTATAAAAAGGTGTCAATCTGACACCTTTTTTTCTATGCACTAATAATATGGTCAAATTCGTCTTTATAATTTTCTTTTATCCAATTCTTCGCTCTCTGCAACATACTCGACAATGCTTTCACTGACATATCCATACAGTCTGCTATATCCCGCCTTGGCATCTCCATGCAATACGCATAAATCAAAGCGTCATACCATTTCTTGTTTCTGGCTTTTACCACTTCAAGAACTCTGTCAGTATATTCCAGAACTTCTCTTTTCCACATATTCTCAAAGAAAATATCTGCCAGGTCAGGTTCACACTCAAGCATATTTTCAATATTCTCGTCTTCGTGTAAAAGCCTTTCATACTTTGTGTGTTTCACATAATTATACGCCAGATTCTTTGCAGTAACCATCAGCCAACTCTTTGGATTACTAACCTCACTGTGCGAACAGTATACGTAATATCTGATAAAAGCTTCCTGCGTGATATC
>CAOKJI010000064.1 GCA_948468495.1 uncultured Dorea sp.
TACCGTATCCAGAATCTTCTCTGAAATCCGCCGGTAAAGCTCATCCTTCCGAACCTGATACCCCGCCGTACATAAGTACTCTTCCACCCGTTTAACGGCTCCTTCCTGCACTAAGTATTCTACATACTGGTCGAATACCACTGGTTTCATCTTCTTTAAAAATGTTACCTGTACTTCCGCCTTCTTCATTCCGTAACGATAAGGATACTTCTCCTCATAGGATATAAGCGCATCCAGAATCTTCTGCCTTGCAAGCCGCTCCAGACCAGCATGCCATGCATACACGTCTTTCCTCGTGGAAAATAATAAAATCTCTCCCGAACTCTTTAATCTCTGAAGATCTTCTGTAACCTCTTCCGAAGACAGCGCTGTCAGTTTCGCAAGTTCTGCCTGAGTCGCCAGAGCATCTCCATGCTCTCTGATATGCATCTCAATAATATCAGCGGAGGAACCGGATTCCTTACGCTTCAAATCCTCGATAACCGTTTCCTGAAATCTCCGGTGAATCGGCGGATTCGGCTCCAGTACCACGCCGCCTCCAATGGTCTCCATCGGTGAATAGAAACGAACTACAAACTTATCGCCCCGTCTCAGCGCAAGCTCTTCCTCGAGCCTTAGCTGCACATAGCCGCTTTCTCCCGGTCCGATTTCATCCTGATTCAGCAAAACCGCCCGGCATAAAACTTCGCTGGTTCCGGTAAAAAGATGCAGTCTGGTATGATTGGTCAGCACCCGCATGGAAGATTTCAGAATATCCATCTTCACGTCCAGAAGATCTGTATTCTTCATACTGTCCGGCGGAGCAAGAACACATCCCCTGAACAGCTCGCGCTTCTTAACCCCGGACAGATTAATTGCCACTCTCTGTCCTGCATAGCACCTGTCTTTGTCCTCTCCATGCACCTGAATGCTCCGGATTTTACTGGTCTTTCCCACCGGGTATACCGCCAGAATATCTTCTTTTGAAATCGTTCCGGAAAGCAGTGTTCCTGTAATAATCGTTCCAAAACCAGACAGAGAAAATACCCGGTCTATCGGAAGCCTTGGTATGGTTGCAATATCCTTCCCCGATACTTCTTCCTTCATCATATAGTCAATCAGCCTGACCAGCTCGTCAAGTCCCTCTCCGGTTGCCGCCGATACCTTCGCCACAGGCGCCTGCTCTAAAAACGTCCCCGCAAGCTCCTCTTTCACCTCTTCTTCCACAAGCTCCAGCCAGTCTTCCTCTACCAAATCACACTTATTCAACACAATGATGCTCTTCTCAATTCCCAAGAGTCCGAGAATATCCATATGTTCTCTGGTCTGCGGCATAACCCCTTCGTCTGCGGCAATCACCAGCATGACCAGGTCCATGCCTACTACGCCGGCTGCCATATTGTTGATAAACCTCTCATGTCCCGGTACATCAATAATTCCCGCCCGGTTCCCGCTGGGCAGATCAAACCAGGTAAATCCAAGGTCTATGGTAATCCCTCGTTTCTGTTCTTCCTCCCACCGGTCCGTATTCCGCCCGGTCAGCGCCTTAATCAGTGTAGTTTTTCCATGGTCGATATGTCCTGCGGTTCCAATAATTACATTCTTCATCTCCTAGCTCTCCACATCCATCAAATCCTGCAGCCCGGCAGCAATCAGCTTAAAGTCATCATTTTCTATCGTTCTTACGTCCAGCATCACCGCATCATGAATCGTTCTCGGAATAATGGGAATCGTAAGCCTGTGCATCCGCTCTTCCAACTCCGGTACACGAATCTTCTCCGGCCGGATGGCTACCGCCATGCTGGGAATCCGCTCTAAGGGAAGAGAACCGCCTCCAATCTGGGATTCACAGGAAACCACATCCACTTTGGCCAAAATCCCGGTTCCCCTTATTGTTCTGGCAAGGCTTCTCGCCCGCTTCGCCGCTTCATCCAAAGGCTCCGTAATCATCCGAAGCACCGGAATATTCTGAATTGCTTTTTCCTCGGACAAATATTCCTGCAGTACCAGCTCTAATGCCGCCGCAGTAAATTTATCAATCCGCAAAGCTCTGGTAAGCTGATTCTTCTTCATCTTATCAATGTATTTCTTTCTGCCGATAATAATCCCGGCCTGAGGGCCGCCGAATAATTTATCCCCGCTAAAACACACCACGTCCGCACCCTTGGCAATGGACTCCTGTACCGTAGGCTCATAGCTCAGTCCATATTTGGATAAATCAATCAGCACGCCGCTGCCCAGGTCTTCAATCACCGGAATCTCCCTCTCTCTCGCAAGGGGAACCAATTCCTCAATGGTTACGGACTCGGTAAAACCTACAATCCGGTAATTGCTGGTATGTACCTTGAGAAGAGCCTTCGTCTCTTCTGTAATATGCTCCTCATAATCACTGTAATGAGTCTTATTGGTAGTTCCCACCTCAACCAGAGACGCGCCGCTCTGCTCCATCACATCCGGAATCCGGAATTTCCCGCCAATCTCAATCAGCTCTCCTCTGGATACAATCACTTCGCCGCCTTTCGCCAGGGAACTTAAGATTAGAAGCACTGATGAAGCGTTATTATTTACCGCCATCGCTGCTTCAGCGCCGGTAATTTTACACAATAACTCCTCAAAATGAGAATACCGTTCTCCCCGCTTTCCCTGCTCCAGATTATACTCAAGATTAGAATATCCGCATACAAGCTCCGCAGCCTTCTCCATATGCGCTCTGCCAATGGGCGCGCGTCCCAGATTCGTATGCAGAATCGTTCCGGTGCCGTTAATCACCTTCCTCATATTCGGCGTATGCATCTTCTCTGCCGTTTTTACAATACAATTAACCAACTGCCGGATATGTCTCTCCGCCTCTTCTTCATCCTCGCACTCTGCGATAAACTTCCGCAGCCTGTCCGTTTCTATATGAATGCACTCCATAACTGCATTACGGCCATACTGCCCCATCATCTCCTGAATCCGCTTATCTTCCAACAGCAAATCAACCTTTGGTATGCTGCGATATAATATATTTTTATTCATATTCTCCTGCCTTTCATATTATCAAAGAATGATTACTCCACATCAGAATACTAATATAAACGTATCAGCTTATTACTCTTCTCTGATACGCGTCCAATCACAGATACCGCCGTATCCATCCCTGCTTTCTCAAAATCTGCAAGCATCTCTCCAAGACGCCCCGGACTTACGCTAATCAGCAGACCTCCGGAAGTCTGGGGATCATATAACAAATCCAGATAATGTTCTTCTACGCTACCCGTCTCTACCTGATTAATAGAATACCGCCGGTTCTTGTAAGCCCCCGCAGGAACCAGCCCCATCTTCGCATAGTCAATCGCATCGGCAAGATATGCAATGTCTTTTACTTTCAATTCAAAGGTTACCTCGCTGGCTGACGCCATCTCCACACAATGTCCCAAAAGTCCAAAACCGGTAATATCGGTACAGGCTGACACATCATACTTCTCCACAATCTGCTTCCCCTTCTTATTCAGCGACGCCATCACCATCTGAGCTTCCCTGATTGCGGCAGGCGAAGCAAAATCCGCCTTGATTGCCGTATTCACAATGCCGCTTCCAATCTGCTTCGTCAGGACCAGTACATCCCCCGGTCTGCAGCCGTAATTCTTAAATATCTTATCCGGATGCACAAAACCAGACACACACAGACCATATTTGGGCTCGTCATCCTGCACAGAATGACCTCCTACAAGGACTGCCCCGGCTTCCTTCACCTTATCTGCTCCTCCTGCAAGAATCTCTCCCAGAATCGCAGGGTCAAGGCAGTTGGGGAACCCCACAATATTTAATGCCACCGCCGGCTCGCCGCCCATGGCCCATACATCGCTTAAGGAATTGGCCGCTGCAATCTGTCCGAACATATAAGGGTCATCCACAATCGGCGTGAAGAAATCCACCGTCTGAATCATGGCGATATCATCCGTCACCTTGTAAATAGCCGCGTCGTCGGAAGTCTCGATTCCTACCAACAGCCTGTCATCCTGGAATTTCGGCAGCTTACTCAGAACCTGAGCAAGGGTCTCCGGACCTATCTTTGCCGCTCAGCCTGCCGTTTTGCTTAAGCTTGTCAGCTTCACATCCGTCTTCATCATACAATCTCCTTCAAAATCCTCGTTAATTTACAATTCCTGCGGCCAAAAGCTGCAGGAATCTATCTTAATGCGCTATCGGAAAACAGGCCAGCAAAACATATGGTTCATTCGTAACAGTTCAGCCTACGGCCTACTTTACGTTCATTCAGCTGAATTGTACTGGCTCTGCGCCTTATTACGCCTTTTAGGGCTTTAATATCTTACCTGCTCCCGCCATTTTCTCTACAATACTGTACATATTCGTCACAGAACCTATCGCAAGCTTCTCCTTCAGGCCATAATAATCAAGGCATGTCCCGCAGGTTAATATCTCGACGCCCTGAGCCTCCAGAGACTTCAGATCCTCCAATGAATCCGAGCCTTCGCAGGTAATTGTCGCGCCTCCGTTATAGAACAGCATGGTCTTTGGCAGTGTATCAAGCTGGGTAACTGCAAAAATAAACCCCTTAATCAGCACTTTTCCCAGTTCGTCATTACCGGTTCCCATACGGTCAGAGGATACAACCACAACCGTATTATCCCTTATATCCGGGATACATGCCGCGTCTTCTTCCGCTGCCGCCGGAGCGCCCTCCATGACAATCGTAATCTTATATTCTTTCTCCCCTAATTTTTCAGAAGTAACTTTGCCGCCAGATGTAGACGCCATCTTTGTCACCTTCTGGACTGCAATCTCATTATCCACCAGTACTTCAATCGTCTCGGGCCCCGTCAATGCCTGCATTGCTTTCTTCGTCTTAATTACCGGAATCGGGCAATTATCACCTATTGCGTTAACTGTAACCATATTTCTTCCACCTTTCTTAGTATTACCCAGGCATTTATAGATATATTCTATCACTAAACGCTTCAAAGGTAAATATTTTTATCTATACCAATATTATATAACCCTGTTTGATTTTCTTCAAATAGATGCGGCCTATATTTGCGGCGCTTTATAGGTGTTGTCTATATACCGGTTCTTATAGAGATTATCTACAAACGGACTGGGTTATGGGCTGGATTCCGTTAACTTATACTTTTCTTTTATATTGTGTCATGTTACAATGAACGCGTATTCTAATAGGCTTACCATAATAAATAGTAAGAAAGAGGATAAATTATGTGGATTGCAGATAAATGGAAAGATTATGAAGTAATTGATTGCAGTAAAGGCGAAAAATTAGAACGCTGGGGCAGCTATCTTCTGATACGTCCGGACCCGCAGGTAATCTGGGACACTCCCAGGAAGAATAAAGACTGGCGGCATATTAACGGTCACTATCACCGCAGCAGGAAAGGTGGCGGCGAATGGGAGTTTTTTGATTTGCCTAAGCAATGGACCATTCAGTATCGGGAACTGACTTTCAATTTGAAGCCTTTTAACTTTAAACATACAGGACTTTTCCCAGAGCAGGCCGTTAACTGGGACTGGTTTTCTGAAAAAATCAGAACCGCCAAAAGACCGGTAAAGGTACTTAATTTATTCGCCTATACCGGCGGCGCTACCCTTGCTGCTGCCGCTGCCGGCGCGGCTGTAACTCATGTAGACGCATCCAATGGCATGGTAGGATGGGCTAAGGAAAACGCCGTATCTTCCGGCCTGAAAGACGCGCCGATTCGCTGGCTGGTGGACGACTGCATAAAATTTGTCGAGCGGGAAATACGCCGGGGAAACCATTATGACGCTATCATTATGGACCCGCCTTCCTACGGAAGAGGACCCAAGGGCGAGATATGGAAGATTGAAGATTCCATTCATTCTTTTATAAAGTTATGCACCCGTCTGCTCTCCGATAACCCGCTGTTTTTTCTGGTAAATTCCTACACCACCGGGTTGGCTCCGGCAGTGCTCACCTATATGCTTGCCACAGAGCTTAAGCAATTCCATGGCACAGTCGACTCCCAGGAAATCGGACTTCCGGTCTCCGATACAGGACTTATTCTGCCATGCGGGGCATCCGGGCGCTGGGAAGCATCGCCAACAAAATAAAGAATGTGCCAAAGCACATTCTTTATTTTGATAGATATCTATATTATCGGATTCTTTATTACTCAGACTTCGCTCTTGCATACTCGAACTCGTCGATGATCTCCTGCTCCGGAGCCTTCGTCAGCAGACTTACTACAATTACAAATGCCAGTGATACGAAGAATGCCGGAAGAAGTTCATAGATATTGAACAAACCGCCCATCGGAGCAACCGCATACTTCCAAATAAATACTGTCGCACCGCCGGCAACCATTCCTGCAAGCGCTCCCTGCAAAGTCGTACGTTTCCAGAACAAAGCGCAAATCATAGCCGCACCAAAGGAACCGCCGAAGCCCGCCCATGCAAAGGACACGATACCGAACACGCTGGAATTCGGGTCTCTTGCAAGAAATACGCCAATGACAGAAATCACAAGAATCGTAATACGTGCAATGCTAAGGCTCTTCTTCTCAGAAAGTTTTATGCCCAGGAAATCCTGAATAATATTCTCGGAAACACCGGAAGCTGCAACCAGAAGCTGACTGTCAGCTGTAGACATAGTTGCTGCCAGGATACCTGCCAGAATTACGCCGCCAAGGATTGCCGGAAGCGCGCCATGCTGGCTGAGCATTCTTGCAATTACAACAATAACCGTCTCGCTGTCTTCTAAACTCTCCATTGTTCCTGCACTCGTCATCCCCAGACCTATAATACCGATAAATACTGCAACTGTCATGGCAATCACTACCCAGATGGAGCCGATACGCCTGGACAGCTTCAGCTTCTTCTCATCTTCAATCGACATGAATCTTACCAGAATATGAGGCATACCAAAATATCCAAAGCCCCACGCAAGCATAGACGCACTCTTTAATGCGGGATACTCCACTGCCGCTCCCGCCACAGCATCAAAACTCTGATTCAGATTCAAATATCCCGGAAGTGCTTTGGCATTATCAATAACGGCGCCAAAGCCTCCTGCATGAGTCACACCATATACCGTAATGGAAATCAGCGCAACAGACATAACCACACTTTGAATAAAATCATTGGTAGCAACGGTACTGAAACCTCCGATAATCGTATAGACAACAATAACTACTGCAAAAACCAGCACGCCGGTCATATACGGTATTCCGAATAAGGAATGGAACAGCTTGCCGCAGGCCGCAAAACCGGAAGCTGTATAAGGAATAAAGAATATAACGATTACCAGCGCCGCAAGCGCAGTGATGATATTCTTCTTATCCCGGAAACGCTTCGCCAAAAACGACGGTACGGTAATCGCATCTACCTTGTAGGAATACCTTCTCAGTCTTCTCGATACCAAAAGCCAGTTAAAGTATGTACCAAGCGCCAGACCTGCCGCCGTCCAGAACGGATCTGCCAGACCGGTCGCATAAGCAACTCCCGGAAGTCCCATCAGAAGCCAGCTTGACATATCGCTCGCCTCAGCGCTCATGGCAACTACCAGAGGCCCCATCCTTCTTCCGCCAAGGTAGAAGTCTTCTGTATTGCTGTTCTTCTTCCCATTGTATACGCCAACGCCGATTAACAGACAGAGGTATACAATAATCGTACCTAAAATAATAGCATTAATCATAACTTTCTCTCCTTTTCTCTTCAAAATGATGCTGATTGATGTTTGCTCTTTCTTTCCCCGATAAAGAAGAGTAAATTCAAAGCCGCATAAGCTATGTACCTATTATAGTTTATTTTTTATCAATGTGCAATATTAATATTAAAAAATGTTATGTCGAAATAAGTAATATTAATATCAAACTTTAATTT
>CAOKJI010000065.1 GCA_948468495.1 uncultured Dorea sp.
GCTTCCGAAGGCAGCCCCGGCGCACATTCCCAAGGATATTCCCTTCTCCATATTTTTACATGTTTTTTTCATGCTTATACCAACCCCTTCCTAAGTCCTTCTTTGCCGCAGTCCTTAACGCTGTCTTTCAATCAAACCTCGAATCAAATTTAACTTATAATAAATCATAACATAGACGCAAAAATAAATCCATGAGACAAACAAAGTATAAATTTTAAAAAACCCCCGGTAATCCGCCGGGGGAAAGTTCCTTTTTACCTTTTCAGTTTACTATTAGTACACCGTTTCGTAGATGCACGTATGCCAGGCGCCTGATATTTCCATCAGCCATACAGCATCCGTTTGAATTGTATATTCGGGAACAGGACTCTACCGCATACCGGCTCTTTGTAAGCCTAGCCCCTTTAAATATACATCAGGAAAATGATATCTCATTTGATCTGTCAGCCGCCTTTGATATGGTCTAAGTATCCCGATATTGATTAAATGTGTAATCTCCTCCTTCGGATTGTCCACGCCAGCTTTTTCTAACGCCTTACACAATAGCTCTTCCTCTACCGGCGATCGTTGTATCGTATCTTTTAAATTATCAAAAAATTCCAGATACTCTTTATATTCCTCTTTCAAATCATATACTCTGTTTTTTGACACCAATTCCAATGAATCCTCGAAGCATCTTGGACGAATCACACTTTTAGACGCTGTAAATGTAATGGCCCTTCTTAATTCCAGTTCTTTCGATGCTGCTTTAGCAAAAATATCCAGTATACTTCTAGGTACAATGATCCCTTGAGTATCTGCAAGCCGGTTTCTGAACCAATTATATGTTGACGCCTTTTTAAGTCCTCCCATCGTAGCGCCTATTAAGGCTGTCAATAAATTCCGGTTTTCATCTTCACCGATAATCGGAATACTTCCCAATCCTTCATGTTCCAGCAAAGTACGCGGCGCAATTTCCTGAAAAAAGCGCTTTACTTCAACAGATCTATTGATTACCCTTTTCCAAATCATTGCAAACAGTTGATCGTATTCCCAGCCCAAAATCACCGAATAATTCTTAAGCTTCACTTTATCCGCTACAATCACTTCCCTATCATAAATATCCTGCCGCAGGAAGATTTTACTTCGTATATTCTGGAATGTACTTTCATATCTATACCACATATCAACAAGAGCGCTAACCAGTTTACTTCTGTCTTTTGATTGTACAATCCTGTCCAAAGCATCATAAATGATTGTAACCACTACATTCTTTTCCTGCAGCTTCCGGTTCATTTGTTTCAGCAGCTGGCTGAGATAAAATACAACTTCTTCTGTCAGCTTTCCACACTGTTCAATATCAATCTCTTTTGAAAACAGCCAGCGCACTCTGCTTCTTTCCGCAAGCTCTTTTAAATCAGAATCTTCCTTTATTAAAACATCAATTGCTTCATATAGCAGAAACGCATTCACCTGTTCCTCGCTGTTCAGACAGCGAAAAATATCCGTAAAATCTGTCTCCTGAGACGTTCCTACAATCCATTTTGTATGCTCATATTCTTTTGTTCCAACTTGCAGATATTTAGCAAGCCCTTTTGCATAATTATTATTTTTTAGTGCGCTGAATAATGCTGTCTTCCCAACGCCCTTTTGCCCTAACACCAGAAATTTTCTCGCGTCAAAAATAAACGTATATCCTTTCAGCGGATAAAAATTGCTGCATAAACTCTGCTCCGTAGAAAATTCTTCCTCTGCGGCTGCCGTTTCTAATCCATTCATAATTTCAGAAAACGCCTCAACGATGCTCTCCCATCCTGCATCATGGATATCTGATACACTATTTTCTTCCGATTCTCCCGCAAAAGTCTCCTCCAGAACATTAACTATCTCTTTGTAGCTTTTTCTCTGTTCGTTATACGCTTTTCTAAATTGTTCCATAGTCGCTACAACTTCCAAAGCGTCATTATACGATACTTCTTTCGGATAATGCTCTCCCGATTCATCATCTATAAGAATATTCCCATCCTGATATTGTTCATCACATATACTTAACGCATGATACGCGCCATCCAAATAGATTCTTCGTTCAATTGCCGCCACTTCATCATTTGCGGGAACTTTTGAATTAACCAAAATAAATGGAGTTCCATTGCTCTTTAAAGCTGGAAGCACCATTTTCATTCCCTCAACATTTTGCCGGCTTCCATAGAAGAACAAAACTGCCATATCCGAATATCTGGATAAGGTTATACCGCCAATCTGATGAAATCCTGAACGAGTATCTATAAAAATGTAATCCGGTTTGATAAACGCATCTATTTTTTTCAGCAATCCGTCTATTGGCGTACTACTTTCCATGTAAACCGGCATATCAAGATTAAATCTCATCAAACACTTACGGTAGAGTTCCGCGTTATTATCTACAATTTTTCCATAGGCCGGAATCACATAAATTTCCCCGCCATCCTGATTCACATGACAATAATCGCTGACATTATACATATATTCGTCTATCTGCAATTCATTTCCGTATACGCTGCTTTCTATTAAATAATCCAGAAGACCATATTGTGAAATACTCTCATCCGGAAATATACTTGCCACCCCCGGAGCTTCCAAATCAAAATCTATCATAGCAATCTTTTTACCTTTTTTTGCCATTTCAATCGCAGACATTACCATAGTTGTGGTTCTTCCAACGCCGCCTTTATATGAGTAAAAACAAATCAGCTTACTCTTCAGATCCATTTTTTTATTCTTTACAGCGCTTTCATTCCAATACACATTTGTTAAATACTTTTCTATGATCCAAATCCTATCCCGACTGGCGGATTGCATTTCAATATAGGATTCAATTTCAGCTTTCACAAAGCTATTTTTTTGTAAGCTTCCGCAAGCTCCAAGCCAGCATCCTATCTCATCTTCCAGCAGGCTTTTCATATTGGTAATCAGATTTTCATCATCTATATCAACATATACCTGAAGCTTCCCATACACATTTTGAATAACATATGCTACAGCTTTTTTTTCCTCTTTCCATAATTCTTCTATTATCCGAACGGCAGTGTCCAAAATTTTATCATAATGAACCATCTTAAACCCCTCCTGCAATAATCCCGCTGACAAAGCGAAATATCTTTTCACTTTCTTCTATATAATGTTCACAATACTCTTTTGTATCCCATGCCGGGCATTCTCCATACCGAAATGCCGGATCCCAGTGAGAATATCCCTCTCTGCCGCTAAAAATATAAGGACACATTCGAGAGCTATCCAGTCTATACTGAGGCGGAATCCCGTCCGTTATAGCAAGGCACTCCTCTAATTCCTGATTCAATTCATTGAGTTTATGCGAATGCCGCTTAGCATCTCTCCAAGTATAATGATCCCCATTTGATTTCCTGCCATAACAGCAAAGCAAAAATTTCAAGGCGCATTCCAGAACATACCCACTCAAATAGCAGCTATTATAATACTGTCCCTGTTCAAAAAGGATTTTAGAATCATGATACATTCTTTCCAGTGTTTTCAAAAAATCAGGATCTCTTTTCGCTATAGACACTCGCATCAACTCTTTCTTTTGTATTTTCAATACAGACATTGTATCTCTTTTTTGTGTAAAATACTACTCATAATTTTTTCAACTCACCAAAATCCCACAAGCGAAAATTTCTCGAATAATATTTATCCAAACCGGCAGACCGCCGTCGTCCCCGTTTCCTCCGAAGACTGGTAGAACATCTTCCATCCATGCGCCAGCGCTATCTCCCGGCAGATTTGAATCCCATATCCGTGCTTTCCCCCTCGGTTCCCCGGAAAATCCTGTCCCCGGTTGATTGCTTTCAAGGTCTTCTTATCCAGCGGTTCTCCGTTGTTCCAGACATAAATGCCTGTTGTATCCACCGTCACCTTTACCTGATTTCCCGCATTGCATCCATTTGCAATCAGATTCTCCAGAAGGCAGGCTACCAGAGCCTCGTCGCCGTTCAGGGCGTCTATACGGCAGTCTGTTCTGACTTCCGGGTATCTGTCTTCCATCTGCTTAAGGAGCTTCCTGATAGGAATCCGTCTGATTTTGACGGCTCCTTCTCTTACATTGCCCATAATCAGCAGTTTCTCTGTAACATCCTCCAGGCTTTTCGCGCTGTCTACAATCTGCTTCGCGGCAAAAAACAAATCCTCTTCTTCAAGCTTTCCCATCATCATATATTCCGCGTATCCCCGGATTCCGGTAAGCGGCGTCCGAAGTTCATGCGCAATCTGATTCACCGGACGGTTAACCCTTAACATCGTATAATACAGGAACACGCCGATGATTCCGGAAAACGCCAGACCGGCTATGGCAAAGAGCCACATCCGTTTCCGACGGACCTGTGACAGCTCGCTTAAGTTTTCTGCATAAATAACCTCCACGATATCGCCGCCCGCCTCCCCTTCTTCCTGTATAATCAGATAACGGCCTTTCTTCCACGTCTTTATCTGTACATTCTTTCCTTTTTCAAACTCTCCCTCCAGATAGTCCGCCGCAATAATAGCGTCTAACCGCACTCTCACCAGAATACCCGATTCCAGATATTTCTCCGCCGTACTCTGAAGGTTCATCGATATCCGGCTGAGTTCTTCATCCTTAAGCCCTGCCGCAAGATAAAAGAGGCTTTCCTCATTATTTCTCGCATGCCGCACCCACTGCTGTATCTCGTTTTGTGAAATATACCCCTCCAGAAACAGAAGACTGCCATAAATGACAACAAGAAACAGTGCATAGACTGACAGAAAATTTTTCTTCCATATCTGCATATCACATCTCCAATCGGTAACCGTATTTAAAAATCGTCTTAATGTCCTGCTCCATTCCAAGCTTTTTGCGGATTCTCCGGATATGCACGTCTACCGTCCGGTCGTCCCCGTAAAAATCCCTGCCCCACGCAAGGTCAAGAAGACGTTCTCTGGAAAGGGCAATATTCTGATTGGCAAGGAGAATCTTCAAAAGCTCATATTCCCGGTTTGTAAGCTCCACCGGGACTCCTCCCTTTTTCACAACCGCCCCCGCAAGATCTACCTCCACATCCCGGATATGGTAGATATTCTGCTCCCTGTGAAACCGCCGCAGCACCACGTTGATTCTTGCAAGCAGTTCTTCCATTGCAAATGGTTTCACAATATAATCCTCCGCCCCGCCTTTCAGTCCTTTGACCCGGTCCGGGACTTCATCTCGCGCCGTCACACAGATAACCGGGATATCTGCATAGTCCTCCGATATCTGTTTCAGCAGGGCAAATCCATCCATATCCGGCAGTCCAATATCCAGAAGGAGCAAATCAATATTCTTTTTTCCAAGCGCCGACAGGGCTTCCCGGCCTGTAAACGCCGTAAGCCCCTTGTGTCCTGTCATAGCTAATGTCCTTCGGATAAGTTCATTAATTCTCCTGTCATCCTCTACAATCAATATATCCGCCACAATCTCTTACCCCTTCGGATGGTCGGAAGTTTCATAAGCTTTCTCCCCAATCTGAATCAACTGTTCTGCCGTCAGGTCTGAAACAACCGCGCCATGAGGAGTAATCCCAAATTCCCGGCACATGCTTTCTATGACAGCTTTTCCGTCCCCAAACGCATAAATGTCACAGATATACGATTCCAGCGAAGAGAATGCCATGTCCTGTCCTTCTCCCTCTGTATCCTCTGTAAGCAGCGGGCAGTCTCCCATATCCTTTGCAAGCCATAAAGCCTCTTCATAATTGTACATTTCTTTCGTCACATCTTTTGCAAGAGCCGTATCATAATCAAGACCATATCTGTCACATACTTTTCTCACAATTTCTTCGTCTGCGACCGCATCCTTATAGAGCTTGTCTCCATACAACTCATACCTCATATTCTCATAAGCGGAGGTATCCGCACCGCCCTGTCCGGCCTGCTCCTCTGCCATCTTATCATCGGCCGCCCGAACCGCCATATCCTCTATATGGCTTCTGGACCAGCTGATTCCCAGCATCATGCCTGCCGCCATGCAAACCGCCATCCCGGCAGCCGTTAATAACACCCTGTACCTGTTCCATGTTCTCTTCATATTCTCTGCTCCCTTCTTTTACATACCGCGGTATGGCATTCCCATGCTGTTACTGCATGAACAGTTATCCTTCCGGCCATACCCTGTTTTGTTTTACAGCCTTATCATAAACCGCGGTTATTGCAGAGTTATTACAGGATATTATTTTTTCAGACTTTTCCAATCTCCCGGTAAAGTCCGGCTAACTCTTCCTCTGTCAGCTTCCTGTGCGCCCCGGTTTTCAGATTCCCCAGCTCGATATTCATAATCCGCACCCGTTTCAGTTCCGTCACCTGATATCCAAATGCTTCGCACATTCGCCGAATCTGCCTGTTTAATCCCTGGGTCAGAATAATGCGGAACTTATATTTGCCAATCCGTTCCGTCCGGCAGGGTCTGGTTATCTCGTCCAGTCCCTTTTCCTTATCTGCAATCCGTACGCCTGACGCCATTCCCTTAAGAAATTCTTCCGTCACCGGCTTATTAACGGTTACTTTATACTCTTTCTCATGATGATTGCGGGCGCGCGTTATCTGGTTAATCAGATCTCCGTTGTTGGTCATAAGAAGCAGCCCTTCCGAATCCTTGTCCAGCCGTCCCGCATAGGTAACCCGCACCGGATATTTCAGAAAACGGATAATATTATTCTTAGTCCTCATATCTTCCGTACAGACCACGCCTACAGGCTTATTCACCGCAAGTACTACCAGCTCATTTTTGCTGCCTACTGTTTTCTTTCCTATCGTTACCTGCTGCCCCGGCCTGACTTTCATGCCGCAGGCCGCACGCACGCCGTCAACAAACACCTTTCCCGACTCAATCAGACGGTCTGCCTCCCTCCGGGAACAAAAACCTGCATCACTGATATATTTATTCAAACGCACCGGGCTTTCATCCCGGCTTCTATATTCTTCCTTCATTCTCTTCTTCATATTCCGCTCACCGATTTGTTTTCCTCTGCAACCATTGTACTTGTTTCTTTATCTAAAGTCAAATTAACGCTTTCTTTTTTAGGTGACATATGCTATACTAATTACTGTTCACACTTCGATTGGAGGACGGTAACGGTACTCTATATAATAATAGATTTATGAGGGGACATTTATGATTAGTCTTATTTTGGATACAAAAAAGTGTATGACGGAACTTCTCCTGCGGGAGACGTTTGACGGCTTTCTTTTTATAGAAGGGGAGATTACTACATTTAACAGGTTCTCTGTCGACGGGTATCTACGCAAAGAGTTTTATGGAGAAGAGGATTCTTGCCCGGATGAGGGCTACAGTACGTGGAACATGCTTCGGGATTTTTGTTTTTCTATTATTAAGGGCAAACGGACGCCTCTTGATTTCAGATTCATTTTTTCCCTGACAGAAAATGACATTGCCGGATTAATCAAAGAAAAGCAGTTGGACTTTCAGCCGAAGACCGTACAGGGACTTTATCTCAATTTTAAATATAACGGTTCTGTCCTTACCTGTACTACCGGAACGTCTTTGAACATATTTACACTGGATAAATCCTTAGAACATGCCTTTGATGCATGGGCCGGGGAATTTTTCTCATCTCATGGAATCAATTGGAATATGCAGTAAATCATGATAATAGCAGGCTGCTGCTTTACGCAGACAGCCTGTTCATTAGCTAATACAACTTCCGGTATATCTCTTCCATTTGTTCCGCGGTTAATTTCACATAGCTCTGATTGAGCAGCCTCTGCTGGCTTGCCTCCACGCTTTCGGCAAATGCCTTAATATCTGCTTCTGTCATCCCAT
>CAOKJI010000066.1 GCA_948468495.1 uncultured Dorea sp.
GCTGTCTGGCCAGAATGTCGCAGGCTTCATAGAGCTTCGTAGATTTGCCGCTCTGACCGGAAATAATCAGAGGCGTTCTGGCCTCGTCAATCAGAACAGAGTCCACCTCGTCAATCACCGCGAATTTCAGTCCCCGCTGCACCAGCCGCTCTTTATAAATCACCATATTATCCCGCAGATAATCAAAGCCCAGTTCATTGTTCGTCACATAAGTAATATCACAGTTATAGGCTTCCCTGCGCTCATCCTTATCCATGCTGTTTAAGACAACGCCTACCTTCAGGCCCAAAAATTCATGAATCTGACCCATCCACTCAGCGTCACGCTTCGCCAGGTAGTCATTAACCGTAACGATATGTACGCCCTCTCCGGTCAATGCGTTCAAATATGCAGGAAGTGTCGATACCAGCGTCTTACCTTCACCAGTCTTCATCTCCGCAATACGTCCCTGATGCAGAATGATGCCGCCGATAAGCTGTACCCGAAAATGCCGGAGTCCAATCGTGCGCACCGACGCCTCTCTTACCACAGCAAAAGCCTCCGGAAGCAGAGCATCCAGCGTCTCTCCTTTGGCATAACGCTCTTTAAATTCCCTGGTCTTGTCCTGCAGCGCAGAATCAGACAGTCCCTTTATCTCCGGCTCCAACGCTTCAATCTGGTCTACAATCGGATAAATCCGCTTCAATTCATTCTCACTGTGTGTTCCGAACAATTTCTGTAAAAAGCCCATATTCTATAACTCCTTAAAATTTTTTCTCGCAATCATAAATCCCATTTTAACACTATATTGCAGGCAATTCAATCTTTCCCTCAGGAAAACTTTTGTTTCCTGTTCTCAAGTTGACCAAGAGGACGTGAATTGAGTCAGGAGCATCTCTCGAAGCAGACGGAGTAACGTTCCGGTGAACTACCGTCTAACGGATACTAAGCCACTCAGGAATGCCTTCGTGCCTAAGAATCCGTAAGACGCTATTTCACCTCCACTAAAAGCACTCCCGAATTGTCTGCTTAGAGAGATGCTCCTGACTCAATCCACTGTTTACTAACCGATGTGTAAACAATAGTGTTCTCAATGTCGCCGACGCGTATACTCCAAGACTTTCTCATAAGAAACAGACCCGCCGAACAAATCCAGCGCGCTTCCTATTGTAAAGTCCAGTTTCCCTTCCGACAATTTTTGAAATTCCTTCAGATGCTCCATAGAGCCGATTCCCCCCGCATAGGTAATTTTTCTGCCTTCATATGACTTCAGTATCCGTACTAAATCCTCCATAATTCCGGCAGATTTCCCTTCCGCATCCACACCATGTACCAGAAATTCATCGCAAAACTCACCCAGTTTTTCCAGCACAGAACGCTCTAACCGCACATCCGTAAACTTCTGCCACCGGTCGGTCACCACATAAAAACATCCGTCTTCCTTACTTCTGCAGCTTAAATCCAATACCACCCGTTCTCTTCCTACGGCCCTGCAGAGCCTCTTAATATTCTCCCAATGGATTTTCCCGCCGCCAAACGCATAGGAGGTAACAATCACATGGCTCGCCCCTGCTTTCAAATACTCAGAAGCATTGTCAGCCGTAATTCCTCCGCCAATCTGCATTCCTCCCGGATACGCCTTAAGGGCTTTCAAAGCCTCCTTCTTTGTCGCTTCATAATAAGTAGAACCTGGAGCGTTCAGCATAATAATATGGCCTCCGTCAAGGCCGTCTTCCTTATACTTTTTGGCATAATATGTACTATCATATTCCGAAACAAAATTTTCCTCCGCCTGGTTATTCATATCACGAAGACTTCCGCCGACAATCTGTTTTACTCTGCCGTTATGTATATCAATACAAGGTCTGAATCTCATATATTCTCCTTTTTCTTAATTAAACAACATTTTTTAACCGCTATATCAAAGCAAGACGGAGGAATACTCCTCCGCCCTATAAAAACCGGACCTATCTGTTTTTATCTGTATTCTTATTCGTATTATTGTTATTGTTATCGTTGCCGTCCAGTCCGTCTTCTATATCATCGACGCCGTCGCGTACTGCGTCTCCCACGTCATCCGCACCGTCTTCAAGAGCGCCGCCGACAGTATCATTTCTGTCAGTCGTTCCATTCGTACTATTGGTGCCGTTCGTAGCTCCATTCATATTGTCGCTGTTTGTTCCGGTTCCTCCAGTCTTATCGGTAGTCTCGTTATTCACTGCTCCATTGTCTGCGTCGTCTCTGTTTCCGCAGGCAGTCAAACCGCCGAGTACTCCCACGCACAATATCATAACCATTAATTTCTTTAACTGTTTCATATTTCATATCTCCCTTTCATGTATATTATTGTAACCAATATTATATACAGTTTCCAGAAAGATATACGAAACTACTCATGTTCTACAAGGCATACATTCCCATAAATGGGATTATCTGGAAAATTACAAAACAATTACATCCGACATATCGTATAACCCCGGTTTCTTTCCTGCAAGGAACCCTGCCGCCGCGACAGCGCCTTTTGCGAAAACTGCCTTGGAATATGCGGTGTGCTTAAATTCAATCACTTCGTCCTCGCCGGCAAAGATAACCTCATGCTCGCCCACGATATTCCCGCCGCGGACTGCCACAATACCGATTTCTTTCTGCTCCCTCTTTTTTCTTACGCTGCTCCTGTCATAATTATAGGTATATTCCCCATCAAGCGCTGCATTCATAGAATCAGCCATAGCGATAGCCGTTCCGCTGGGCGCATCCACTTTCTGGTTGTGATGCTTTTCCACAATCTCCATATCGAAACCGGCCGGCGCCAGCACCTTTGCCGCATCCTTAAGCAGTTTCAGAAGCAGATTCACACCCAGCGACATATTTGCAGACCGAAGTACCGGAATCACCTCAGATACTTCCTTTACTTTATCAATCTGCTCTGCGCTCAGTCCTGTCGTACAGAGTACAACCGGAAGTTTCTTATTCACACATGCGTCAAGAAGTTCATCCACTGCCGACGCATTGGAAAAATCAATCACAACATCCACCGGCACGTCGCACTTTTCCAGGCTCTCAAATACTGGATAAGGATTCTCCTTCCCCAGAAACCGGTCTACTCCCGCCGCAAGCTCCATACCTTCCGTCTCCGCAACCATCCGGCTGATAACCTGTCCCATCTTCCCATTACAGCCATGCATCAATACCCTAACCATCTCTTATCTTTCCTCCTGTTCTTCAACCTACCCCTGCTTCATCCATTCACGCTGTCCGCTCTGCCCCGCCAGGTCTGCACTGCGAAAGGACAGAGCGCCGCCTCCCGCGGCTCTCTGCCCTCGCGAATTTTCTATGCTAACTGAATACCAAAATCTTTCATCGCCTGCGCCAGAGACTTCTCGTGCTCCGGTGAAAGCTCCGTCAGCGGCATCCGCAGACCGCCGCACTCCATTCCCATTAAGTTGACAGCCTTCTTTACCGGAATTGGATTCACCTCACAGAATAACTGGTCAATCAGCGGAATAGCCCGAAGCTGCATCTCACAGGCTCCCTTCACGTCTCCCTGGAAAAACTTTGCGCATATGTCGTGGGTATACTGAGGCGCCACATTAGACAACACAGAAATCACACCCACGCCGCCCAGCGACAGGAGAGGCACAATCTGGTCGTCATTTCCAGAATACAAATCCACCTTACCGTCCGTAAGATTCATAATCCTCGCCACCTGGCCAATATTCCCGGAAGCCTCCTTGATAGCGACAATATTATCAACATCCTTTACCAGAGACGCCACTGTCTCCGGCGCAATATTCAGCCCTGTACGGCTTGCAACGCTGTACAGAATAATCGGCGCCGTTGCCTCCTTCGCCACCGCCTTATAATGCAGCGCTAAACCTTCCTGAGTAGCTTTATTATAATAGGGGGTCACAAGCAGCAGGCCGTCCGCCCCATACGCTACCGCCTCTTTAGACATATCAATCGTTGTGTATGTAGCATTCGATCCTGTACCCGCAATCACTGGTATTCTCTTCTTCGTACGTTCAATTGTAAATTTGATACACTCCATATGTTCCTCTTCTGACAAGGTAGAGGATTCCCCGGTTGTACCACATATAATAATACTATCCGTTCCATTCTCACAATGATAGTCTATCAACTCATCCAGCTTATCGTAATTCACACTTCCATCTTCCCGAAAAGGAGTGACTAACGCCACACCCGCACCTGTAAAAATTGCCATGATTCTCCGCCTGACTCTCTTATATATGTATTGAAAGAATCATACCATCATTCCTTTTTAATGTCAATTATGGGTTATTCCCCATCCATACATTCCAACTTGCTGACTGATACCTCATAGGCAACTCTTTTCTCTGTCTCAAACTCGGAAAGCTTCTTCACATACTCCCTGCTCTGAATCCGGCCAAGCACCTGCACATGCTCTCCCACTTCAAAAGCTGACGCATATCTGGCGTTCCGTCCCCAGCAGATACATGGAATATAATCCGATTTCCCATAAGGCCGGTTAACCGCAAGCAGCAGGTCGGCAATCTCTCTTCCAAGAGGTGTTTTCCGATAAATCGGCGGCTTACAGATATAGCCGTCCAGCAGAATTGTATTGGTCTTCGCCCCGTCCGGCTCCTCATCAATAAATTCCACTTCCCGGACAAATACCGATAGAATAAGCCGGTTTTTCTGTTCTTCATGACGGTTGTAGGAGCGAAATTGTCCGGTTGCCATAATATACTCTCCCGTATAATCCTGACTCACATCAATCAGCCGCTCCGAAATCATCAGCGGAATCCGGTCCTCGGAGTTGCTCAAACGCCTTACGAGAACATCTACCATGTAGAAACCTTCCCCGAACACCTCATGGCTAAATTCAAACTGCCCCGCCACTTCTCCCATAATTGTTACCTGGTTGTTTTCAATAATCTTATCTGACATTGTTGTAATTCTCCCTTCCTCTGAAGCGTATTTTAAGTTACTTTTTCTCCCGGCAGCTCATACTTGCTATAATTTTCAGGCACAGTGAGTACAAAATTTTTGTCCATTGCGCGTTGCTGCATTCGTGTGCCAGAGCTTGTTAGACAAATGTTCTGGCATCTGGCAGGCTATGTATATTTTCACCGGGACAATACATAGTCTATGCGGGGAATCTCCTCTTTAGAACAAAATAATAAAAATATCTGTATTTTCTTTTGGTTGTTTTTTTATAAATATATGATACAATACAAAAAGTTAGTTATATTTACACTTCGTCCCACTTAATCATGTCGTGCAGGGCGTAAGGTAAATAGCGCTGGCAAAAGAAAGAAAAGGATGATTTTTATGAGAGAAAAACGAGAAGATGTCCGTAATATTGCGATTATCGCTCATGTTGACCATGGGAAGACTACGTTGGTAGACGAGCTTTTAAAGCAGAGCGGCGTATTCCGCGCCAATCAGGAAGTCGCGGAGCGGGTTATGGATTCCAACGATATTGAGCGGGAACGGGGTATTACAATCCTGTCCAAGAATACGGCCGTCTATTATAAAGGAACGAAGATTAATATTATTGACACGCCCGGTCATGCGGATTTCGGAGGCGAAGTGGAACGCGTACTGAAAATGGTTAACGGCGTAATTCTGGTGGTAGACGCCTTTGAGGGCGCGATGCCGCAGACGAAGTTCGTGCTCCGCAAAGCCCTGGAATTAAAGCTTCCGGTCATTGTATGCATCAATAAAATCGACCGTCCGGAGGCAAGACCGGAAGAAGTGATTGACGAGGTGTTAGAACTCTTTATTGATTTGGAGGCAGACGACGATCAGTTAGAATGCCCATTTGTCTACGCCTCTGCCAAAGCAGGATATGCGGTTCTGGAGCTGGAAGACGGACCGGAAAATATGATTCCTTTATTCGAGACAATACTTGAATACATTCCGGCGCCGGAAGGCGATCCGGAAGCGGGCACCCAAGTGTTAATCAGTACGATTGATTATAATGAATATGTAGGACGGATTGGCATCGGCAAGGTCGATAACGGCGTAATCCGGGTAGGCCAGGATATGGTGGTAGTCAATGAACACAATCCTGACCGGCAGGAGAAAGTGCGCATCAGCAAGCTCTATGAGTTTGACGGACTGGATAAAACAGATGTGAAAGAAGCTTCCATCGGCTCCATTGTAGCTATTTCCGGAATTTCGGACATTTCCATCGGAGATACCTTATGTTCGCCCGAACATCCAGAAGCAATCCCCTTCCAGAAGATTTCTGAGCCTACCATCGCCATGCAGTTCATTGTAAACGACAGCCCCTTTGCCGGACAGGAAGGCAAATACGTGACCTCACGCCACATCAGAGACCGTCTGATGCGGGAGCTGAATACCGACGTGAGCCTCCGGGTGGAGGAGACAGAAAATACCGACAGTTTCAAGGTATCCGGACGAGGCGAACTGCATTTGTCCGTATTAATTGAAAATATGCGCAGAGAAGGCTATGAATTTGCCGTCAGCAAAGCCGAGGTTCTCTACAAAAAAGATGAAAAAGGCAAACTTCTTGAACCGATGGAACTTGCTTATATTGATGTTCCGGAGGAATTTACCGGAACCGTCATCGAGAAGCTGGGGCAGCGGAAAGGAGAACTTCGCAATATGAACGCAGGCAGCGGCTCTTATACCCGGATGGAATTTTCTATCCCCGCCAGAGGGCTGATTGGCTACCGGGGCGAATTTTTAACAGACACTAAGGGAAATGGTATCATGAATACGCTCTTTGACGGGTATGCTCCCTATAAAGGCGATATCCAGTACCGCAAACAAGGCTCTCTCATCTCCTTTGAAACCGGAGAATCCGTCACTTACGGCCTGTATAACGCCCAGGAACGGGGAACCCTGTTTATCGGGGCCGGTGAAAAAGTCTATTCTGGCATGGTAATTGGGCAAAACGGCAAAACCGACGATATTGAGGTAAACGTATGCAAAACCAAGCATCTGACCAACACCCGCTCCTCCGGCGCCGACGACGCCCTGCGTCTGACTACGCCGAAGGTTTTAAGTCTGGAAGAGGCCTTAGACTTCATTGATACTGACGAACTCCTGGAGGTAACGCCCAAAAGTCTTAGAATCCGCAAGAAAATACTCGACCCGAGAATGCGCAAGCGGGCTGCTATGAAACAGAACTGATTACAGAGCATTGAAATTAAATGATAATAAGGAGACTGCCATGAAAAAACAGACCAGATTATTTTTATCCAAGCTGGCTTCGGTACTTGAGTTTTTTGTCACTATGATGATGGCCGTAGGGATTATCCTGCTGTGCATCCGTCTGGCGGGTTCTCTGTTTCATCTTCCCGGAACAGAGCCGTTTCCAGCCTATCAGGAGCTTCTGACTACCTGTTTTAACTTAATTATCGGCGTCGAATTAATCCGTATGATGTCCTATCATACCTCTGACACCGTATTTGAAGTACTGGTATTTGCAATCGCAAGACAGGTAATCGTAGGCCATTCTTCTGCAGTCTCCAGCCTAATCGGAGTCTGCGCAATCGCCGTACTGTTCGCCACCAGAAAATTCCTCTTTCCCTCCTCCGGCAAGCTCACCAAACCAGATACCGAGCAGGAGGAATTTGTCTCCGAACCCGCGGATGTATGACCTAATGATTTGGATGTGCCGGAGCTGGCAGAGTAGAAGAAAATCTCACTTGTTCACTCCGTTCACAGGGCATCTTGGTAAACAGCGGGTTGAATCAGGAGAATATCTCTTAGCAGACAATTCAGGAGTGCTTTTAATGGAGATGAAATAGCGGCTTATCGAGACTTAGGCATGAAGGC
>CAOKJI010000067.1 GCA_948468495.1 uncultured Dorea sp.
TGAACTCATAAGGAGGATATATTCCACCTGTTCCAGATACGGCAGCAGGGTCTGATAAGAGGTACAGGGATTCAGCGCAATTCCTGCTTTCATGCCAAGCTGATGGATTCTGTTTATCAGACGCAGGGGATATCCGGTCGCCTCTATATGAAAGGCCGCAGCCTCCACGCCCGCCGCCGCCAGTTCTTCCAGATAATCCTCTGGATTCGTCACCATAAGATGCGCGTCTATCTTAGCGGTGCAAATACTTGCCGCTGCGCGGACCGTCTTCATGCCAAATGTGATATTCGGCACAAAATTGCCGTCCTCAATATCCAGATGCAGATACGGATATCCTTCCAGGCGGCGTATGCCCTCTCCCAAATTCATCGGGTCCGCCGAAGCCAGCGACGGAAATATCTTCATATCTCACACCCCCGTTTCATCTACAGGGACGCGCGGAACTTCTTCACCACATCCATAAATTCCTTTACCCGCTTCACATCCGCCGCATTCTCGAATTTCCCTTCTTCTTTGAAGGTGGTTCCCACAACAGCGCCGTCCGCAATACTGAGCTGCTCCTCCACATTATTGATGCGCACGCCCGTATTGGCAAATACAATCGTTTCCGGAACCTCGCTCTTAACCTCCTGCAGAATTTGAGAATCCGTAACAGCTCCCGCCGTCAGTCCCGATACGCAGAGAGCGTCCGGCCTGCAGTTGAATACGGTGCTCTTTGCAATCTGCTGAATATCCTCCCGCTGTATGTATTTCGCCGCTTCAGGGACAATATTAAACAGAAGCTTCACATCCTCCGCTCCAATTGCGCATTGATGCCTGACCACCTCTCCGCAATTCGTATTCCACAGCCCGAAGTCACTGGCGTAAACCCCTGTAAAAATCTCCCTGACAAATTTTGCTCCCGTTGCCATCGCCAAATCAATCGACTTCTGTGGATCCCACAATACATTGACACCAAAAGGTATCTTCAGATCACATTTGATTTCACCGATAATTCTTGCCATCGCCGCAACCGTCTCAACATGCACGTCTGTCAGATAGGGAAGGCTGAACTCATTTGAGAACATAATAGCATCCACGCCGCCTTCCTGCAAGGCAAGCATCTCCTTTTTCGCCCGACAGATGACCGCGTCCATCCCTCCTTCCTTATCAAATCCCGGATCTCCCGGCAAAGCCATAAAATGGCACATCGCAATAATCGGTTTCTCAGTTCCCAATACTTCCTTTGTCCATTTGCTGCTCATAATTTTTCTCCTCCAAAATAAAATTTTTTTATATACTTATACGCCTCTGCGCAAGTCGACATGTTTTCCAAACTTACATGCCGACGCCAGCATTAATTTCGCGCAATCCTCAACGTCCTCCCGGCATGCAACTTCCGACGGGGAATGGGTATACCGGAGAGGAATGGACAGGTGCGCCATAGGAATCCCCTCTGTACCCGCATGCTGGGTAAACGCATCGTCCGTAATCACCCCGATTACCACTTCTTTCTGGCATGTAATCTGCTCTTCCTTCGCCGTCTCCTCCAGAAAAGCGTTCAGCTTCGGATTGGGAAGAAGGCCGCCTAACGTTCCCCGGCCATGGAAGTTCATATACATAATTGCCACCCCTTTTCCAATGGCCATCTCATATCTGCCTTTCAGCTCCGGCGTATCGCAGGCCGGTGAAATATCCACGCAGATTGCCGCGTCCGGCTGCAGTCTGTGGAAAGTCGGCGTTGCGGAACGGATATTAAATTCTTCCTGCACCGTAAAGATTAGATGTACCGTAGCCGCATGTTCTCTCTTCGGCAATTCTTCCGCCAGATAAAGCAGGGTGTAAATTCCCATCCGGTCGTCTAACGCTTTGGAAGCCACATATTTTCCCAACAGGGTAAAATTAGGGATATAGGTCACTGCGCTTCCGATATCAATTCCCAAATCCAACACTTCTTCCTTCGAGGCACAGCCCAAATCCACATACAGCTCCCCAATGGTTGTCACCGCGAATTTCTTATCCGCAGGCGTAAGGTGGTGAGAGGTATTCCCGATTACCGCCCGGTAAGTCTTTGTTTCGTCCAGCGTATGTACGTCAACCATGGCCGCAGGCAACACCTTCTCCGGAACGCCGCCTACCCGCTCCAGTCTTAAGAATCCGTTCTCTTCTACCTTCTTTACAATCAGACCTACTTCGTCCATGTGGGCAAAATACGCAATAGAGCCCGCTTCCTTATCATTTCCCGGAAAGGTAGCTGTAACATTCCCAAGACGGTCAACGTGTACCTCATCGCAGAGCCCTTCCAGCCGCTTTAACACATAGGCAATCAGTTTGTCCTCATGCCCGCAAAGCGCCGGTATCTCTGTCAGTTCCTTCATGTCCCTTTCAAAATTCATAATGCTCTCCTTTTTTCCATTTCATTTCTTTTTCTAATTCTATATATCCCGTATCGTCCCGATACCGTCAGGCTGGCAGACTTCTGTTCCCGCCGCTATACCGGCTGCCGGCAAATCTCTGACAGACAGCCGTTTTATCCAATATGCATTCTGCCGCCGTCGGCTATGAGAACCTGGCCGCAGAGATAGTTCGCCATAGAGCTGGATAAAAACAACGCAATATTCGCAATATCCTCCGGTTCTCCCACCTTTCCTAACGGCATAACCTCTTTATAATGCTCTCTTACCGCCTGCTCTGAGCCGAATCTTGTAGCCAGCATTTTACTCATAATCACCGCGGGAGCAATGCCGTTCACCCGTATTCCTTCCTTCGCATATTCCCTTGCAAGAAACATAGTCAGAGCGTAAGAACCTGCCTTTGTGGCCACATATTGAGGAATCCCGGTTCCTCCGCTGAATACAGAGGCCGACGTCAGAATCACAATATTGCCGCCTGTCTCTTTTAAGTAAGGCTTTGCCGCCTCTGAACAGTACCAGGTTCCTTTGGTATTTACCTCGTAGCTTTTGTCCCAGTCTGCAACAATCCCTGCATTATTGACCAGAATATCCATTCTGCCGCAGGTTTCCGCTATCTTCTGAAACACTTCCTGAACTTTCACTTCATCTGAAATATCACACCGGTAATACAAGGGCCTTTTCCCTTTTTCCTCCATTTGCTCCAGAAAAGCAGAGATTTCTTCTTCCCTGCACACGTCCAGAATTATTGTCTGGGCGCCTGCCTGTACATACTTTGCGGCAATGGCCGCCCCGATTCCCTGCGCGGCTCCTGTCACAACGGCAACCATTCCTTCCATATCTATCTTATAGCTCATACATGTACTTCTCCTGTCTCCCTTACCTTGATGACGCATTTCAGGCACTCGCCCCGCCCGATGGTCTGAGCAATCGCTTTATCCAGCTCGCCAAGGCCAAAACGATGGGTAATATAAGATTTCGCGTCAATCAGTCCATTTGCAATCAGCCGCAGCGCTTCTCTGGTATTATTCTGGTTTGCCGAATAGGTCATGGACAAATCCAACTCCTTAAAGAACGCCTCGCTGGCATAAAACTTCAAGTATTCTTCCGGCTCAGGCGTCGCGAAAAGAAGGAGTCTTCCGCCTTTTCCGGTAAGCTTCAGCCCTGTTTCCATGGCCCTCACATCCTTCGCCATGACAAATACCTTGTCAAACTGATTCCATCCAAATTCTTTCTCCAGGGCTTTAAGCTCCCTGTCAATATCCGAATCCGCCGCTCTGGAAAACAGCGCGCCCTTGCTCTTTGCCATCTCCTGTCTCCAGGGAATCATCTCATAGGCCGCAATGTCCCTGACCCCGTACGCCCTGAGAGATTCTATCAGCATCAGCCCCAGCGTTCCCGTTCCCACAACCGCAATCCTGTCGGCGGGTTTGACGCCCGCCCGTTCCATTCCATGGAGCGCGCAGGCCAGCGGCTCGATGAGAGACGCCTCTTCAAAACTGACATGGTCCGGTATCTTCAGCGTATCCTTCTTCACATGCTCTGCGCCTGCTACGAAATATTCCGCAAAACCGCCCGGCCTGTAATGACTCTGTCTGAACTGCTTACATAAGGTATATTTCCCCTTCCGGCATTCCTCACAGCTCATACATGCAATATGGTGGTGCACAAATACCCGGTCGCCCACTGCGAAGCCTTCCACGCCTTCTCCTGCTTCCTCAATGACTCCCACCGCTTCATGGCCAAGAATCACCGGCGCTTTCGGCTTGTTGTACCACTCCATCGTATCCGCTACACATACCCCACAGGTGTCCGTCCGGACCAGAATCTCCCCCGGGCCCGGAATGGGTTTATCCACTTCCTCCACCCTCACGTCCTGGTTCGTGTAATAGACCGCCGCTTTCATCTTCTCCATACTAGAACACCCCCGCAATCTTAGACAAAATCCATGTCAGCCAGTTTCCTGCCGACAATGCGGTGATATCTACCGCTCCTTCTGGAATCGCGTACCCGGCCGTCACTGCCATCGTAGTCATGGATGAGCCGAAACCGGTACAAATCAGCATAACCACGCTCATAATCACAATCCCGCAGATGAGAGAGCGGAACAGGTTCCCCTTGCTGAGACAAGGCACAAGGGCTACAAAATATGCCAGCGACGCCAAATCTCCAAATGGGAGCACCCGGTTAACCGGCAGGATAACCGCCAGAACCAGCGTAATGGGAATTAGGATAATTCCTGCCGCAACCGTTGTAGGATGTCCAATCAAAATAGCGGAATCCAGTCCAACATAAAATTCTCTGTCGCCGAAATGGGCTTTCATAAATTTCCTCGCAACATCCGATACGACTGACAGCGATTCCATAAACAGCGCGATAAATTTCGGAATAATCATCATAACGGTTCCAATGGAAATCGCGGAGCTAAGCAGCAGCGGAATATCGGTCCAGTACCCGGACAGAAGCCCCAGCACAAGTCCAAGGACCGTTCCAAGAATCAGAGGGCTACCGAAAATTCCCCATTTTTCCTGAATATGTTTCTCATCCCAGTTAATATCCTTCACTACCGGAATCCGGTCAAGCACCCAGTTTACTCCAGCAATAATCGGAATACTTGTAACCGCCCATCCATGAGGAATGGATACGCCGGGCACCTGATAAAATTCCTGTACTCTTGCCGCGGTACGATCCGCCATCACTAGACAGAAAGCCGCATGGATTGCTCCTGCAATCAGTCCGATAATCAAGTTTCCTGAAATAATGTAAACAACCGACGCGGTAAACGCATGATTCCAGAAATTCCAGATATCTACGTTCAAAGTCTTCGTTGTCTTCGTGGCAAGCATCAGAATATTCACGCCCAGAGATACGACAATCACTAAAGCCCCGCAGGTAGTACTGTAGGCAATCGCGGAGCCTACCGCCCAGCCCACGTCCAGAATGTCGTTTTTCAGCCCCCACTGCTCTACCATAATTTCAACCATTGGATTTACGGTAGAAATCATCAGTCCAATCACCAGATTCAGTCCGATATATGCCGCGCCGAATGTGAGACCTGCCATCACAGATTTCTTCAGTCCGGCCCCGAATACCATACACAGAATAAAGATAAAAATCGGAATCAATACCGACGCGCCTAAGCTTGTCAGTGCATTTGAAATAGTTGTAATCGTTTGTATCATATGTGTTCTCTCCTTCCTGTACCAGCACAACAGATAGTACGTTTCTTTCTGTTACGCTTATCTGTTCCTCCATCCGCATTGTTAGCCCTCAGATATCTCCTTCATTTTCACAGCCATCGCTTCCAGCACTTCCTCTTCTCCCACTCCGATTAACAGCGGCACTCCGCTGAATACCGGAATTTCCGTACCAAACGCAACCTGAGTCGTACTCAGAATCATATCGCATCCTGTCAGCCGGTTCGCCAAATCCTGCACGCTGCAAGTTTCAATCGCAACCGGAATACGCTGCTTTTCCATATACTCCTTCACCATTGCCGCAACATGGGTAGAGGTTGCAATTCCCGAGCCGCAGCATACCATTAATTTTACTGTTTTTCCCATAAGCTTCTCCTTCCTTTTACCTTATTCCTCTGCACACTTCTATTTTGATAAAATGCGAATAATTTCGCTCTTATCTGCCGCTGAAAGTATTTGTTCCACATTTTCTTTTTTGCCAAGCTTCAATACAAGCTCCTTAATTCTGGCAGCGTCTTTGGACGGTTTTTCTTGCGGGACCAGAAATACCAGTATCAGCCTGACCAGTCTTACTCTGTCTGGATAAGCCTTCTCTCTGGCCCAGTCCACTGAAGCATTCAAACGGACGAGAAATACAATTGTTTCATCAATTTCTCCGGTAACTCTGTGAACCAGCGCGGTGCCATTTCCAATCCCGGTAAAGGCTTCCGTCTCTCTCTCCCACAACAGGTTTTGCAGATGTTTTCTGCTTGTCTGTATTTGCGGATGCTTTCTTACAATCAGGCCGCTTAAAAACTCCATCAGCTCTTCCTTCGTCTCACACTGAATATCCATGTAAATATCGTCTTCTCCAAGCGCCCCGGAACGCTCTGTCTTCCCATCCGCATTTTCCAGCAGTCTGACAATCTCTTTCTTATCTCCTCCGGCAAGCATGCCATTCAGCAACTCCTCATCCAACGCCATCCGGTAATATTCTGCCAGGAGATTTACCATTTCCCTCCTGTCTGTTTCAAAGATATATCCGGTGACTTTATCCCTGAACGAATCAATAGAAAGAGCTGTCCCTTTCCTTTCTTCACTTTTCCATATGGAAATTCCAAATCTTTTCTGCAAATCCTCTTCTAAGTAAAGTTCCCCTGCCCCGGAAGGCTTCCGGTTCCGATAAATAAATTCCCCGGTACGCGCCGACAGAATTTGCGGATATCCCGCTGTCTTTTTCTGCTCCGCCAGATAGATTCCGTTCCGGATTGCCGCAATATCGCTGTCCAACAGGAAGGAGGATACCAGCAGATAAGGAACTCCAGCCACATCCAGAGGAACCGTAGAAATCACAAAATCAATCCCTGTCATGTCGATTTCCCGCATCCTTCTTGAAGAAATCACATCGTGAATCCTGATACTTGGAAATTCCTGTGTAAGCCTTGCCCCCAGAAGCTGGGACGTCCCAAATCCACTGTGGCAGACCACCAGCACCGTAACGGGGGACGTCTGTCTTACGAGCATTGTCTGATAATAAATCGCAAGATTGGCGCTTTCATCTATGCTAATCGGCGGCAGATGAAAGTCTTCCGAGATGAACCGGCAGGCAATCTGGCAGACTCCAATCATCTGCGGATAGTTCTCTAACATCTCCTCCAGAAATGGATTCGCTATCTTAATACGATATTCCAGCCGGTTTAACAGCGGTTTAATATGCATCAACAGCCCTGCCATCAGCGACGCCTCTCTGGGAAAACGAATATTCAGTATTCTGGAAACATACTCTGTCAGCGCCTCGGCTACCAGACCGCTTCGTTCATTCTTCATCTTCTCATTCCAGGCTAAACGTCCATGAGTTGTAAGGGAACAAATATACTGGTAAATATACTCTGTCTCCTCCTCTCCGATATCAATACCGTACCGCTCCCATATCCTGCGTGCAATCTTCTCCGCGCCGGCATATCGTTCTGGTTCGGTTCGGCCGGGATATCCTGTTTCTGACTTCTCCACGCGTTTTCCGGAGCGTACTCTCTGAATACAAATTAAAATGTGCGTCAGAAGATTCTTATAATAGACGTCGCTCATCTCAAGCTTTTCCGATAACTGAATTTCTTCCAGCAATTCCGTCACAAACATAATGTCCTCCGGATGAAAGATGTCCAGCAGATTCTGTAACGTGGCCTCATC
>CAOKJI010000068.1 GCA_948468495.1 uncultured Dorea sp.
ATTTTAAACAGCTATTTGCCCAGGTGACAAATCCGCCGATTGACGCGATTCGGGAAAAGGTAGTAACCTCTACGACAGTCTATCTGGGAAGGGATGGAAATCTCTTAAAGGACAGCGCCGAAAACTGTCGTATGCTGAAGGTAAATAATCCGATTCTGACGGATACGGATTTGATTAAAATTAAACATATCAAACAGGATGGATACCGGGTAGAAGTCATTCCAACTACCTATTATAAAAATTCTAATCTGGAAACCATGATGGACTATCTCTTTGTCCGGGTGGACAAAGCAATCAATGACGGAGCGAATATCCTGATACTTTCTGACAGGGGAGTGGATGAATTTCATGTTGCAATTCCGTCGCTTCTGGCTGTTTCCGGCGTTCAGCAGCATCTGGTGCGCACGAAGAAGAGAACAGCCGTAGGAATTATTATTGAGACTGGAGAGCCGAAGGCGGTTCATGAATTTGCAACGCTGTTAGGTTACGGCGCCTGCGCGGTAAATCCCTATCTTGCCTATGCTACCATCCGGCAGCTGATTGAGGATGATATGATACAGAAAGACTACTATGCGGCGGTGGATGCGTTTACCACAGGAATTTTGTCCGGAATTGTGAAGATTGCGTCCAAGATGGGAATATCCACCATTCAGTCTTACCAGGGTGCGAAGATTTTTGAAGCGGTGGGATTAAAACAGTCCTTTATTGATAAATATTTTACCGATACGGTGAGCCGGATTGGGGGCGTCGGAATCGAAGAGATTGCCGAGGATTACGGGAAAATGCATACGGAAGCCTTCGATTTGCTGGGTTATGATACGGATTTGACGCTGGACAGTATGGGACAGCACAAGAGTAAGAGTCAGGGAGAGAAACATCTGTACAATCCCAGAACGATTCATATGCTGCAGCAGTCTGCCAGAACCGGAAATTACGAGATGTTCAGACAGTATACGGAACTGGTAAATGAGGAAGGCGCTGGACTGAATCTGCGGGGTCAGTTTGAGTTCAATTTCCCAGAGAAGGGAGTGCCGATAGAAGAAGTAGAGCCGGTGGATGAAATTGTGAAGCGCTTCAAGACCGGAGCGATGTCTTACGGCTCCATCTCTCAGGAGGCGCATGAGACGCTGGCGGCCGCTATGAATACGCTGCATGGGAAATCCAACAGCGGCGAAGGCGGCGAGGATACGGAGAGACTGGATTCGGATAAATGTTCGGCAATCAAGCAGGTGGCTTCCGGAAGATTCGGCGTGACCAGCCGCTATCTGGTCAGCGCGAAGGAAATCCAGATTAAGATGGCGCAGGGTGCGAAACCGGGAGAAGGCGGACATCTGCCGGCAGGAAAGGTCTATCCATGGATTGCAAAGACCCGTTATTCTACGCCGGGAGTGGGCCTGATTTCTCCGCCGCCGCATCATGATATCTATTCCATTGAGGATTTGGCACAGTTGATTTATGACTGTAAGAATGCCAATAAAAATGCCCGCATCTCGGTAAAACTGGTATCCGAGATGGGAGTGGGAACCATTGCGGCCGGCGTGGCCAAAGCCGGCGCGGGGCTAATCCTGATTTCCGGTTATGACGGCGGAACCGGCGCTGCTCCGGGAAGCTCGATTCATAATGCGGGACTTCCCTGGGAGCTGGGACTGGCAGAGACCCATCAGACGCTGCTTGCGAATGGTCTGAGAGACAGAGTGCGCATCGAGACTGACGGGAAACTTATGAGCGGAAGGGACGTGGCGATTGCGGCTATTTTGGGAGCGGAGGAATTTGGATTTGCGACGGCTCCTCTTGTCACCATGGGCTGCGTGATGATGCGGGTCTGCAATTTGGATACTTGTCCGGTGGGAATCGCAACCCAGAATCCAGAACTTCGGAAGCGGTTTACCGGCAAACCGGAATATGTGATTAATTTCATGCGGTTTATTGCGGAAAACTTAAGGGAATATATGGCAAAATTGGGCGTCCGCTCCATTGACGAGCTGGTAGGCCGGACGGATTTATTAAAAGTAAAGGAACAGCCCAGGCCGAGAAATGCGGCGGCCCTTGATTTGTCAGGGATTTTGCATCAGGGGTATGCAGGCTCAAAAGAGCAAATCTTTAATCCGGCAAAGAAGTATGATTTTGAACTGGAGAAGACGCTGGATGAGAGGATTCTGATGAAAGAGCTTGGCAATGCTTTGGATAAGAAGCAGAAGAAGAGTATTCATGTGAAAGTGTCCAATGTGGACCGAACCTTTGGAACGATTTTCGGCTCAGAGATTACCAGACGTTATCCGGAAGGGCTGCCGGAAGACAGTTATATCGTTCATTGTGAGGGCGCCGGCGGGCAGAGCTTTGGCGCGTTTATCCCGGCGGGACTGACCTTAGAGCTTACCGGCGACAGCAACGATTATTTCGGCAAAGGACTGTCAGGAGGGAAACTTGCGGTATTTCCGCCGAAGGAGGCTTCCTATAAGCAGAATGAGAATATGATTATCGGAAATGTAGCCCTTTATGGCGCTACCGGAGGAAAGGCTTATATCAACGGCGTGGCGGGAGAACGTTTCTGTGTGCGCAATTCCGGCGCTGTGGCTGTCGTGGAGGGCGTGGGAGATCACGGCTGTGAATATATGACCGGCGGCCGCGTGGCGATTCTGGGACAGGTAGGCAAGAACTTTGCAGCGGGAATGAGCGGCGGCATTGCGTATGTGCTGGACGAGGATAACACACTGTACCGCAAAGTGAACAAAGGAATGGTAAATATGGTCCATGTGACTTCCAAATATGACATTCTGGAGCTGAAAGGTATGATTGAGGAGCATGTAAAGCATACAGATTCCCAGATTGGAGCAGAGATTCTTGCAGAGTTTGAAGAATATCTGCCGAAATTTAAGAAAGTAATCCCATTTGATTATGAGAAGATGTTAACCTTTGTCCTGCAGATGGAGGAAAAGGGTTTAAGCAGTGAACAGGCTAAGATTGAAGCGTTCTATGCCATAGGAAATGGAAAGGAATAGGAGGGGAGAATCATGGGAAAGGCAACAGGATTTTTGGAATATGAGAGACAGGATAAAAGGGCAGAGGCGCCGAAGGAGAGAATCCACCATTTCAGGGAATTTCATGAACCGCTTACCAGAAAAGAGCAGCAGCTCCAGGGGGCAAGATGTATGGAATGCGGCGTACCATTTTGTCAGGCAGGCGTGATGATAGCCGGAATGGCAAGCGGATGTCCGCTGAATAATCTGGTTCCTGAGTGGAATGATTTGGTATATCATGGAAACTGGCAGGAGGCATACAGCCGTTTAAAGAAGACCAATAATTTTCCGGAATTTACCTCAAGAGTCTGTCCGGCCCTCTGTGAGAAGGCCTGTACCTGCAATCTGAACGGAGACGCGGTTGCGGTCCGGTCCAATGAATACGCGGTGATAGAATATGCCTACGAGGCCGGGTACGCCGCGCCGAAGCCGCCGAAGAGCCGCACCGGCAAACGGGTGGCGGTAGTCGGCTCAGGGCCGTCGGGGCTGGCGGCCGCAGACCAGTTGAATAAAAGAGGCCATCTGGTAACTGTATTCGAGCGGGACGATAAGGCGGGAGGACTGCTGCGCTATGGGATTCCCAATATGAAGCTGGAGAAGCATATTATTGAGCGGAAAGTGAAGGTTATGGAAGAAGAAGGCGTGAATTTTGTCTATAATTGTGATGTGGGGAAGGATAAGAAGGCGGCGGAGATTCTGAAGGAACACGACAGAGTTATTCTCGCCTGCGGTGCTAAGAATCCCCGGGACATTAAGGTCCCAGGGAGGGATGCAAAGGGAATCTATTTTGCTGTAGATTTTCTTGCGTCCACGACGAAGGCGCTCTGGGCGGCTCCGGAGAAAGGGATGACAGCGGAAGCGTCGGAATTAAAGGCTGGAAACTGTATCTATGCCAAAGGCAAAAGAGTTATGGTAATCGGCGGCGGAGATACAGGGAATGACTGCTGCGGTACGGCTATGCGCCATGGGGCAAAGTCTGTCCTGCAGGTAGAGATGATGCCAAAACCGCCGGAGGAACGGCTTCCCTCCAATCCATGGCCGGAGTGGCCGAAGGTGTCAAAGACCGATTACGGGCAGGAGGAAGTCGCAGCGGTATTCGGGAAAGACCCGAGAGTATATCAGACGACGGTCAAACAGTTCGTCAAAGATAAGAACGGAAATGTCTGTAAAGCGGTTCTGGTAAAGCTGGAAAGTAAGAAGGATGAGAAAACAGGACGCATGGTAATGGCAGAGACAGCCGGCAGCGAGTATGAAGTACCGGTGGATTTGGTGCTGATTGCGGCGGGGTTCCTTGGCTGCGAGGAATATGTGGCGAAGGCATTCGGCGTAGAACGGAATGCGAGAACCAATGTGCAGACGAAAGAAGGGGAATATGCCACGAATGTAAAGCATGTCTATACGGCAGGGGATATGCACCGGGGGCAGTCTCTGGTGGTGTGGGCCATCCGCGAGGGGAGAGACGCGGCAAGGGCGGTAGATTACAGTCTGCTAGGGTATTAAGAATATCTATAGTAATTATTCTGAAAAATTTACCGGGAATCCATGTAATTTCTCCAGATGTACCAAAATTTCACAAAGTGTATTGACAGCAGGAACTGCCGGTGCTATCATGCAGACATCAAACAAAACGAAGGCGTTATAGATTGATTTCTATAGCGCTTTTTTTGTTTTTCAGAAAAAGTTCTTTGGATTTGCTGTCAGACAAGTTTGATTAATGAAATGAGAAAGAGGAGGGCGTTATTATGTCAGAAGAAATTATGAGTGTCATGAACGGACAGATATTCGGCGTATGGTTCCTGATAGGAGCCGCGCTGGTGTTCTGGATGCAGGCGGGATTTGCGATGGTGGAGGCAGGATTTACCAGGGCGAAGAATACCGGTAACATTATTATGAAAAATCTAATGGATTTCTGTATCGGAACCTGCATGTTTATCCTGATTGGATTCAGTCTGTTATTGGGAGAGGATTTCCTGGGATTCATCGGAAAGCCGGGATTTGATATCTTTACAGCCTATGGGGAATTTGACTGGTCGAACTTTGTGTTTAACTTAGTGTTCTGTGCAACGACGGCGACCATCGTATCCGGAGCAATGGCGGAGAGGACCAAGTTCCTGTCTTACTGCATTTATTCCGCAGTGATATCTGCGGTCATCTATCCGGTTGAGGCTCACTGGATTTGGGGCGGCGGCTGGCTGTCGCAGATGGGCTTCCATGATTTTGCAGGGTCTTGTGCCATTCATATGGTGGGAGGTATCTCGGCGCTGGTAGGCGCGAAGATTCTTGGGCCGAGACTTGGAAAGTTTACAAAGGATAAAGAAGGAAACGTGACGAAGGTAAATGCTTTTCCAGGTCACAATCTGGCGCTTGGAGCATTAGGGGTATTTATTCTGTGGCTTGGCTGGTATGGATTCAACGGCGCGGCGGCTGCGTCAATCGAACAGCTTGGCTCCATCTTTGTGACGACAACCATAGCGCCGGCGGTTGCTACGGTCGTATGTATGATTTTTACCTGGATAAAATACGGCAAACCGGATGTATCCATGTCGCTAAATGCTTCTCTGGCCGGGCTGGTTGCAATTACAGCTCCCTGTGATGTAACGGACGCCTTTGGAGCAATTGTAATTGGCGCTGTAGCCGGACTTCTGGTGGTGTTTGGCGTATGGCTTCTGGATTATAAGCTTCGGGTGGACGACCCGGTAGGAGCGGTTGCAGTCCATTGTCTGAATGGAATCTGGGGAACCATTGCAACCGGATTATTTGCCACCACAAGCGCTCCGGGCAATGAAGAATTGTCGGGATTGTTCTATGGCGGAGGTTTCGGGCTTCTTGGGATTCAGCTTATCGGCATGCTTGCTGTGATTGCATGGACAGTTATTACGATTACCATTGTATTTCTTGTGATAAAGGCAACGGTTGGCATCCGCGTTACTGAGGAAGAGGAAATTGAAGGATTAGACAGTACCGAACATGGACTCACGTCCGCATACGCAGGCTTCAGTCTGATGGATGTGGCAGGTTCCATGATTATGGAAGAAAATGAAAATACCCAGCTTGGAATCAGTGAATACGAGGCTGCTTCTCAGGCGCAGAAAGATGCGGCTGTGAAGGTGGTCAGAGGGGCAGATGCAGATTCGGGTATGTACAAAGTGGTCATTATTGCTAAATTGTCCCGGTATGATAAGCTGAGAAAGGCAATGAACGCAGTAGGCGTAACCGGTATGACGGTAACGCAGGTTATGGGCTGCGGGATTCAGAAGGGCAGCGGTGAGAAATACCGCGGCGTTGAAGTGGACGCTACGCTGCTTCCGAAGGTTAAGGTTGAAGTGGTAGTAGGAAATCTTCCGGTGGACGACGTGATAGAGGCAGCTAAGAAAGCTCTTTACACCGGACGCATTGGGGATGGCAAAATCTTTGTTTACGGTGTAGATAAGATTGTTAAAATTCGGACGGGAGAGGAGAATTTCTCCGCGCTGCAGGATGTAGAGTAGAATTGGCGTCTGTCATTGCTGTTAAGAGAGCTTTAGGTGCAAATCCTCCAGACGGTTAACAGTGGAATTTTATTCATAAAATCAATAGAATGCGGGGCTTCTTTCAATAGGTTTGCGCTAGTATATTCAAAAACATTGTGATAAAATAAACGCATAGAAATTGCAAACATAGAGGAGGATTGAATCATGGCATCAGTTGATATCAACACAAAGATGGTAACATTACTTGGAGACCCATTGAAGCAGTCATTTGCCGCGCAGATGCAGAACAGCGGTTACGAGGCGGCAGGTCTGAATATGATTTATTTCTATACAGAAGTAAATAATGAGCATCTGGGGGATGTGGTAAATGGAATCCGTTACATGAATTTTGCAGGTTTTGCAGTAACCAAGCCGAATAAAGTGAAGGTATTGCAGTATCTGGATGAACTGGACCCGCTGTGCGAGAAGATGGGAGCCAGCAATACCGTTGTGAGAACTCCGGAAGGTAAGCTTGTAGGGTACAATACAGACGGTATCGGATTCATCAGATCGATTCAGCAGGACGGTGGAATCAAGGTTGATGAGAATACATATTTCTGTATCGGAGCAGGCGGAGCGGGACGTGCGATGTGTTCAGCCCTTGCATATTACGGAGCGAAGAAGATTTATATCACAGATTTTGTAGAGGAATCCAGCAAGTCTCTGGTAGAGGATATCAACAAGAATTTTGCACCGGTAGCAGAGTATGTGCCCCATGGCGATTTCTCCAAAGTGGCAGAAGTCAGCGTAGTAATGAATGCAAGCGGAATCGGTATGGGCTCTCATATCGGCGAGAATCCGATGCCGAAGGAGTTTATTGCAGCAGATAAGTTCTATTTTGACGCATGCTATAACCCGGATAAGACACAGTTCCTTCTGGATGCAGAGGCGGCGGGAGCAAAGGTTCTGAACGGACTTGGAATGTCACTGTATCAGGGAGCGGCCCAGATAGAGCATTGGACAGGCAAGGAAGCTCCGATTGAGGCTATGAGACAGTGCCTGCTGGATATAATTGCCGGAAAATAATGTATATATCGCTTGCAGATTTCGTGATGACGGAGTCTGATATTTAAAAACTTCCTTTATATGACGGGCGGGTCATATGAAGGAAGTTTTTTTCTCTGCAACCGTTACTGTGCACTGGTTATCTGGCCTGTCCGGAAAGCTATGGTATAGGAAGCAGGGC
>CAOKJI010000069.1 GCA_948468495.1 uncultured Dorea sp.
TCCTCCCCGCAGATGCGCATGAATCCTCCGTAACTTTGTAATATCATTTTACCAAAGAAGATACGCTAAGTACAAGCCCCATTTCCAGAAGGAGGAAAACAACCGAAGTTCCCCCGTAACTGATAAACGGCAATGTGATTCCCGTATTTGGAATGGTATTTGTAACAACTGCTATATTCAATATGACCTGTATCATCATATGCGCCATCGCGCCCGATGCAATCAGCGCTCCGAATAAATCGGCGGCATGGGTTGCGATTACAAAGAAACGCCAGATTAAAATCAGAAATAATATCAGAATAAATCCGGCTCCAAACAGCCCTAATTCCTCACAGACAATCGAAAAAATCATATCATTCTGGGCCTCCGGCACAAAGCCAAGCTTTTGTACGCTCTCCCCCAGTCCCCTGCCGAAAAGACCGCCGGAGCCTATTGCATACAGCCCCTGCAGAGTCTGATAACCCTTCTCAAACTTCTCCGGATTTCTCCAGATTGCAAGCCTCTCCAGACGATAGCTTTCCAAAGCAAGAAAGATTCCCATAAAGCCGCATCCCAGCGCTCCCATCCAGATAAACTGCGCATATTTCGGACTTGCCACAAAAACCAGAATAACCCCGATTCCCAGTATGATAATCGCCGTACTCAAATTGCTCGCACCCACCAGACCTACAATCGGCAGAATGCTGACCATAATCATAAACATGGTCCGCATATTGCCCATTTTTTTCACATTTTTTGTAACCAGATATGCCAGAAACAAAATGACCGCGACTTTGGCAAACTCTGAGGGCTGAAATGAAAAAGGCCCTAAAGACAGCCATCTTTTGGACCCGTTATACTCATCTCCGAACAACATAACCGCAATGGATAAAAAAATTGCTATCACATATCCCGGGAGCGCAAAACGTCTCCAGATATGATAGTCCATACCTGCCATTACAAACATTGCAGCAATGCCAAGAAGGGTGGCAAACACCTGCTTTTTCAGATAATAAAAGGAATCATGAAACTTCACTTCCCCGTTATACGCACTGGTACTGTACAAAATTACAAGTCCCATTATCATCAGTAGAAATAACGCTGCAAGAAGCGTGTAATCATATTTTCTCTTTTTTGATTCCGGCACCTTGTCTGCTGCCTCCCTATAAGGAATTTACAATCTCTTTGAACTTATCTCCCCGTTCTTCATAATTCTTAAACATGCCCCAGCTCGCACATGCAGGCGAGAGCAATACCGCATCGCCCGGCTTAGCCAGCTTAGCGGCTGTAAGAACCGCCTCCTCAAAGGTATCAAATAGCGCAATATCGCGAAAACCGCTTTCCTTTGCCTCTTTCTCAATCTTCTCCTTTGTCTCTCCAATCAGAAGCAGCTTCTTCACTCTTCCCTCAAAACTTTCAATCCATTCTTTGTAGGAAGACTGCTTATCATAGCCCCCGCCAATGAGATAAGTGGGCCGAATCATCGCCTGAATCCCCTTAATCGCCGCGTCCGGATTCGTTCCCTTTGAATCATTATAATAGGCGACTCCATTCTTCTCAGCTACAAATTCAATTCTGTGCTCTACGCCTGCAAATGCCCGGATTGTCCTGCGAATGCTCTCCATTGGAATGCCGTAAGCCGCCGCCATAGCTACAGCCGCCATTACATTCTCGTAATTATGCGTCCCAAGAAGTTTCAGTTCCTTTACACTGCATACCACACATTCTTCCGGATTCCGGTAAATGATATTGCCTTCATCCAGATAAATGCCTTTCTCTAGTTTACGCTGACTGCTGAAATATAGAACCTTAGGAATCAATGTTTCTCCAAATTCCCGCAGAATCTCATCCTCATAGTTGAGTACGCAGATATCATCCGCCTTTTGATTCCTGGCTACATTCTTCTTCGCTTCAATATATGCCTCCATCGTATGATGACGATTCAAATGATCCGGCGTAATATTAAGAATCGCGGACACCCGCGGCTTAAAATCTACTATCGTCTCCAACTGGAAACTGCTCATCTCAGCCACAACAACCGAATCATCCCTTGTCTTCTCCACCACATTCGTATAAGGAGTCCCTATATTACCTACTACAAACACGCTGTCCTTTGCATCCTTCATAATCTCGCCCAGAAGAGCGGTTGTCGTAGTCTTTCCATTCGTTCCTGTAATGGCAAATACATCTCCCTTTCCAAGCTCATAGGCAAGCTCCACTTCCCCGACTACCGGAATCCCTTTTTCCCTCATCCGGTTCACAACTGGAATATCCGTCGGCACACCGGGACTAATCACTACAAAGTCCAGTTCCTCCAAAAGCTTCTCCGGAAATTCCCCGAGAACAATCTGTATCCTGCTTTCTTTTTTCATCTTATTCCGAATTGCCTTTTTCTCCAGCTTGTCGTTGGCGTCATAGAGCGTAACCTGCGCCCCGCGTCCTTCCAAAATCCCTGCCGCTCCAATTCCGCTAATCCCGGAACCGAACACAAGAACCCTTTTTCCTGTTATCTTCATAGTTTCCTCCTATATTATATGGCCATCAACGCGACCAGACACAGAATCGTAGTCGCAATGGAAAATACCGCAACAATCCTGGTCTCCGACCATCCGCACAATTCAAAATGATGATGAATCGGCGCCATTTTAAAAATCCTTTTGCCTCCAGTCTTTTTAAAATACGTTACCTGTATCATAACTGACAGTACTTCTACGAGATAGATTAGACCAACAATTAATATAAAAAGCGGCATCTGAAGCATATACGCTGTGGAAGCCACAAAACCTCCCAGCGCCAGAGAACCCGTATCTCCCATAAATACACTCGCCGGATACACATTAAATAAAAGAAATCCCAGCAAAGCTCCCACTACCGCGCAGGTCGCCGGCTCAATCCCACTCTTGCTTCCGATTGCAACCACCGTAAAAAATGTTGCCACCAGCACCGTAACGCTGGAAGCAAGACCATCCAGTCCATCGGTAAAATTAACGCCGTTCACCGTACCGATTACCGCTATAAACAGAAGCGGAATGGCAAGCCAGCCCAAATCCAGATATTTCCCCCCGCTAAACGGCACCAGCATAGTCAGCGAAATATTCGTCACCTTAACCAGATAAAATGCAAATATCGCCGTTACCAGAATCTGTAAGGCCATCTTCTGTTTCGGGAACAAACCGTCGGAACGCTTCATAACAACCTTCAGATAATCATCCAGGAATCCTATCAGACCAAAGCCCAGCGTCACAAAGAGAATCGGAATAATCTGAGGATTCGTCCTGATATAAAATACAGAAGTAATTACAATACTAAGCAGAATAATGACTCCTCCCATGGTAGGAGTTCCAGCCTTTTTTAAATGTTCTTTCACGCCCTCTTCCCGTTCGGTCTGTCCCATCTTAAGCCTGCGCAGAATAGGAATGATTACCGGCCCGATTACAGCGCTGAGCGCAAAGGAAATCAGAACCGGCATAAATATTCTATAGTCCATATTACACCTCGTTATTTCTTTTGTTATTTCGTCTTAACTACAATAGTATACTGCATTTGCTACTCTTTTTCAATGCCAAGATAAGGAAGTATATTCTCAAAAATCGTCCCGATGACCGGCGCTGCGATTGTTCCGCCGTAATAGACTCCCTGGGGATTATAAATAATACACATTCCGATAACCTGCGGATCATCGGCCGGCGCAAATCCGATAAAGGAAGAAATGTATTTATTAGCGCTTCTGGGCAGAGTCTGGGAAGTAGCTGTTTTCCCGCCGATTCGATAGCCCTCAATCGCCGCGTTCTTTCCTCCTCCTTCTGACACAACGCTTTCTAAGAGCGTCCGCATGGTGGCCGACGTTTCTTCTGAAAGAATCCGCTCTCCTTTATCACTGGAAAATGTCTTTACCACCCGGCCGTCTTTATCTAGCACCCGCACGCCAAAATGCGGCGTAACCCTCTGACCTCCGTTAATAATAGAGCTCACCGTTGCCGCCATCTGTACCGGCGTAATCTGGAAAGACTGACCAAAAGACATGGTAGCAAGCTCCACCTGCCCGATATTCGCCTTATTGTGCATAATTGTCGACGCTTCGCCGGGAAGGTCTACCCCTGTATTTCCAAGAAGTCCGAATTGCTCATAATAGTGATAGAAAGAATCTACTCCGAGACGAAGACCGATATTGATAAATACGGGATTACAGGAATTCTGAATCCCCTGTACAAAGGTCTCTCCGCCATGTCCACCCACTTTATGACAGCGTATTTTACGGTCCTCCACCACATAATACCCCGGACAGCTAAAAGTATCGTCAAGCGACACTACTCCCTCTTCTAAACAGGCTGCAGCGGTTACTACTTTAAAGATGGAGCCCGGTTCATAGGTATCATTGATACTCCGGTTTCTCCACATTTGATTCAGAGCATTCTGCTTTTCTTCCTCTGACATCCCTTCCGCTCCTTCCGGCAGGCTAAAGGGGTCATTCAAGTTAAATTCCGGCACGTTCACCATCGCAAGCAACTCTCCGTTCTGGGGATTCATCAGATTAATCGACACTCCGTCCGCCTGCTTCTCTTCCATGACCTTCTCCGCCATCTGCTGGGCATACATCTGAATGTTATAATCCAGACTAAGCTGCAGGGTATTGCCTGCCACTGGTTCAATCCGGTCCTCCGCCACTCCGTCAAGTTCCACGCCTCTGGCGTCTGTGGTTGTAAGAATCTTACCATTCTTACCCTTTAAGTATTCTTCATATTTTACCTCAAGTCCAATAATCCCCTGATTGTCCCCGCCGGTAAATCCAAGTACGGTAGAGGCCAGTTCATTATAGGGATAATAGCGCTTAAAATCTTCATCCACTTTCACTCCGTCAAGCTCAAGATTCCGAATCCTGTCTCCAATTTCTTTATCCACATTGGTCTTGATTCTTTCAATCGAAGATACCTTCTCTACCCGGGTCCGCACCGTACTCTCGTCCATTTCCAGAATATCAGACAAAGCCTGAATTACTCCTTCCGAATCTGTAATCTGACTGTGAATAACGGAAATCGTACAAACCGTCCTGTTTGTGGCAAGCACCGTTCCCTTAGCGTCCACAATCTCCCCTCTGGCCGCCTTGATATCCCTCTCTCTTTCATGCAGATCCTTTGCCTTCTCCTGATAGTATTCCGCATCAAATACCATAAGATATACCAGTCTGCCGATTAAGAAGATAATAACTGCCAGGGCAAAGAAAAATACAATACAGATTTTTCTTTTATTATAAGTCTTATTTTTCAAACAAAAAACCTCACATAACGATTCCCTATAGTTTACGGCACGTCATGCAAGGTTATTCCAGTTTCTTTTAATTTTTTTCGGGGAGGACGCAGTTATGAGCAGGGCGGCAGGAGCGCAGACGGGACAACATTCCGGTGAACTAACGGCCAACGGAGACTAAGACACTCAGGAGAGCCTTCGTGCCCAAGTCTCCGTAAGCCGTTATTTCGCCTCCATGAAAAGCGTCCCTGCATGGTCTGTGCTCCTGCCGCCCTGCTCATAACTGCTGTTTATCGTATACGGAAAAATCTGCTGACGCAGCCTCTGTGAATTTTGGCTGGCTTTCAGTTTATTCTTCTATATACTCTTCGTCTCCGTAATTGTCTTCACTGTAAGTATCTTCGCTATAAGTATCCTCACCATAGGTATCCTCGCTGTAAGTATCCTCATCATCGTCTTCATAATCATCAGATTCAGCGGCTGCATCGTCATCCTGTTGTACGGTTCCTATGACTTGGGGATCGTATCCTGGGACCGGTGTAATTCCCATGTATGGGAATATCTCTTTCATGATATCTGCCGCAAGCTGTACCGCAAGGGAACTTTGCCCCTGGTCGTAATCGTTGACCTCATCAATCACTACATAGACCACTACTTCCGGATTTTCCTGCGGAGCATAGCCGATAAAGGAAACAAGATATTTTCCATTATCACGCGGGAGCTTCTCGGCGGTACCGGTCTTTCCTCCCACTTCGTAGCCTTCCAAATTCGCTTTTGCACCGCTTCCATTTAAAACAACCCCGCGCATATACTCCTTCACCAAGGTACTGGTTTCCTCAGAAATAGTCCGCTTCACAAGCACCGGGTTCTTATTGTCAACCACATTGCCATGTTCATCCAGAATCTGTTTCACAATATGAGGCTCATAGTAATCTCCCCCGTTAATCAACGAACAGAACCCGGCAGCAAGCTGCGTCATCGTTACATTAAAATTCTGTCCAAATGCATTGGTGGCAAGACTGGCGTCATCCATCGTTTCCGGCGTATAGAGCAGCCCTGCAGTAGACGCATCTCCTGGCAAATCAATGCCTGTCAACTCCCCAAATCCAAAAACACGCTGATATTTGCAAAGTTCTTCTTTTCCAATCATATTACCAATCTGCATCAGAGCCACATTACATGAATTTTCTACAGATTCTTTCAATGTCTGGGTTCCATGCCCATCCCGGTTCACACAGTGGATATCATGGTCCCCAATATGGAGCATACCGCCGCAGGTAAAGCTTTCGCTGCCATTTAAAGCGCCGATTTCTAATCCTGTAGCTACCGTAAAAGGTTTAATCGTAGACCCCGGTTCATAGGTATCGCTGATACAGAAATTCCTCCACAACCTGTTTAGCGCTTCCAGCTTTTCTTTATCTGTCATTGCTTCTATTTCTTCTTCGGTATAATATTTGGTCAAATCTCTTGGACTGTTCAAATCATAATTTGGATAAGATGCCTCGGCAATAATATCTCCATTCCGGGGATTCATGACGATTACACCAGTATTTACACTGCCTTCACCCGGATAAGCATAATTTTTTCTGGCGTCGTTAAATGCCACGATATGCTTCTCTACAATACTCTGTACCTGCAAATCAAGGGTTGACACAACTGTATCCCCATTGGTCGGTTTCTTTACCGTTCTCTCAACGGAAGAATCCGTATTCAGATACCCGTATTCCCGTCCGTTTGTTCCATTTAATACTGAATTATAATAACCTTCGATTCCATTATTTCCCACATTGCCATCGGAAGTAAACCCGATTACATCGCAGGCAAGTACATTATAAGGATATTTTCTGACATAATCCTCCTCCAGCCAGATACCGTACACATCAGGATAGTTCTCATCGTCGGCGTCAATCTCCTTAAATTCCTTCGCTTTGGTATACTCTACACCCTTTTTCAGTATCAGATAACGGCTGTCCGGATACTCTTCTATTAATTCACGCACTTCCGAACCCTTTAAGTCAAAACAGTCTTCCAACACCCGGATAGTCGGATCAATATACTTCTTGTCACTGGTCGTCGCCTTGACATCCAGAATTACATTGTATACCCGTTCGCTGGTAGCAAGCTTCGTTCCGTTGCAATCCAGAATATCCCCTCTTTTGTAAGGAATCAGCCGGCTGTCATACTGCTGCTGCTCCAGCACGACCCTTGTATACTGGTCTCCCTTGCTGGCGTTAATATATGTAATTCTTCCCACAAGAATAGCAAAAACCAGTATCACTCCTACATATAGTAATACCAGTTTTTTCTGCATAAATTTGGGAAATTTCTTTATTAAATAGTATTTTGCTTTTTTTGACATATTATCACCTTAATGTGTCACTTTCTATTTGGACTCATATCCACAGAATTTGCCAGAACGCCCTCCTCCGGAATCTGGTCATACTGCTTAATATAATCACCGGTGGGATTATCATATTC
>CAOKJI010000070.1 GCA_948468495.1 uncultured Dorea sp.
ATAAGATACATTGGTCATCCCATTCCGGATGATGCGCTCTCGCGCTTCGCTCCCCTCTACCTCATGACTTGCATCATGTTCGAGAGGTCCTGGCCTACCCAATACGCAGAGTTTATATAAATGCTTATATCGTCCCTGCCTTCTAATGCCGCTTCTTCTTTTTTATATAGCAGATGCGCTGCATCCGCCTTATCATGAACCCGCTGCTTAGTCTTTTCAGTCAAACCCCGGCTCATCACCGAAATTTATCTAAACAGCCGTTCTTATGATTAATGGATGATTCCCTCTCCCTGCCCGCGTTTCTTCACATTCCGAGCAGTATTGGTCTTTTCCTCTTCTCTGTAACCACAGGAGAAACAGTTAAATATACCGTTCTCTTTCTTTCCCATAGCTCCGCACTGACTGCACTCATTACTGATATCCTTGCCCAGCACTTCCACAATCTCAATGGATTGTTCCTTACATTTCTGCACCAGGCGCTTCCTTATATATCCCCTCTGCCACTGGGAAAGAGAATGATTAATCTTCTTATTCTTTCCTCCAGCCTGGGGCTTCGGAAACTTTACCACATATAATGTCTGAGGCTTTTCTTCCTGCAGGAAACGGTTCAGCTCATGATTGATGTAACTGTGCAGGGTCTCTTCCAAGCGCTGTTTCTTAGCATAATATTTCTTACGTCCCGGATTATCCTTCCGGTTACGGCTGTAACTGCTCATCTGCGCCCGGACCCAGTCAGACAGTTCCGACTGGTATTTGCCTAATTCTTCGCCGTAATAATGCCCCTCGTCAGTAGTCAGCATCGTATAGAATCCAACCGCCAGTCCCACCTGATTTAGATAATCCGCATGTCTGCGGACAGTGACATTTACCGGAACCTTAATCTCAATCCGGCTCTCCGATGGATAAAGCCGGATGTATAACTGGCTTTGGTAACGATTGCTATCTGTCAAAGGAACAAATATCCGCCTGCGTTTTTCTTTTATGGATATATAAATTCCATGATCCGCATAGCGGTACGCTCTTTCGGAAATCGTAAATCCCTCTGCGTGTTCCGTATGAGGCTTCTTATGATATTTCCTCACCTGCCGGCTTAAATAGCGATGCATATGGTCCGTATCCACCTTCCCGGCCAGTTTCTCATACTGCTTACGCATTGCCGCCGCCAATTCTACAGGCTGCTGATTTAATACTGCTTCAAAAGCATTATTGACTTTCATTAAAAAGCGAAGATAATGCTTTTCCTCTAACGATAGATTCTCATTCTGACTGATTAGCTTCATAAGCTTTGTCTTCGTCTTTGTCCACTGGCCCTTAATCTCTCCCAGAGCATCAAACACAGCAAGGTAGAAATATACGGAGGGTAGCCCTAACACATCCCGAAATCCGCTGGCTGTCATCTCATTCTGTACAGTATATCCCGGATAAATCTTTGACAGGCTGGAAATCCCGCCAAACCGGCGATATACGTAATTCTTCACCGCGCGGTAATCCTCTGCAATATCCAGAAGCTTCCTCATATCTCCTTCTGAAATCGGCTCTTTGTTGTACTGATGGACGGTCTTACATATCTTATCCGAAGGCATATTCACTTCCTCCTGGACAATATACTCAGGGGCATACCTTAACACATGCCCTTCTGGCAGGTGAACTTCGTCCGATAAGACATACCTTATGAAACAGCCGAATGGCCATTAGGGGTGCCCGGAGGGTATACCCTGTGAAGCAGCCGCATGGCCATGATGGGGTACCCGGAGGGTATACTTAACGAACCGCTAATGTTCGTTAAGGTGTACTTTTTGAGATATTTTTTTGAAATGGAATATTTTAGTAAAATTGCAAGAAAAAAGATATGAAAAAGGGGGTTAATATTATTGACTTGTTGCCGATATTATAATAGAATGGTTAAGAATTTGACTGAAAACTGTCGTCTCGAAAAGTACACTTTTTCGGATGGGATGCTTATCTGATTCTGTTATTCTTCTAGTTTACTCTGCTTTTTTGCTCTGCCATAGAATGTAGATCTTGACATTCCGCATATCTCTGCCGCTTTTGCGATACTGATCTCTCCTTTTTTCCATCTTTCGCGGGCCTCATAAAAATTATCCGGCAGAGAAACTGCCGGTCTGCCGAATTTTACGCCTCTCGCCTTTGCCGCCGCAATCCCTTCTGTCTGGCGCTGCCTGATATTTTTCCGTTCATTTTCCGCTACAAAGCTTAGAACCTGCAGAACAATATCACTCAAAAATGTTCCCGTAAGATCTTTCTCCCGCCGGGTATCCAAAAGAGGCATATCAATTACTACAATATCTGATTTTTTCTCTTTTGTGATAATACGCCACTGCTCCTGAATCTCCTGATAATTCCTTCCCAGTCGGTCTATAGACTGAATATAAAGAATGGCGTTCTCATCCAGTTTCCGCAGGAGCTTTTTATACTGGGGACGGTTAAAATCTTTTCCGCTCTGCTTGTCTACATAGATATTTTTAATCGGAACGTGCATCTTGGTCATTGCGCTAAGCTGTCTGTCCTCTTTCTGTCCAACGGAACTTACCCGGCAATATCCATAAAAAACCTGGCTCATCGTATCTCCTCCCTGCATGCATTTCTCCCATCCATCTTTTCATCATAGCATGCAGCGGTCTGGTTTGTCTTCTTTACGCAGGGTATAACTAAAGACAGCGGACTGGCATTAAGCCAGTCCGTACATCTTCTTCGCATTTTTTTCTGTCTGCCGGATAACCTCTTCTGCCGACACTCCTTTTATTCCCGCAATTTCCTCCGCAGCATACCGGATATACCCGGAGTGATTGCGTTTCCCCCGGAAGGGTACCGGCGCCAGATAAGGGCAGTCGGTCTCAAGTACAATGGAAGTCAGCGGAACTTCCGCCACAACTTCCTTCAGCTTCCTGCCATTCTTAAAGGTCACCACTCCGCCTACGCCAATATAATAACCCATCTTCACATATTCTTTCGCCATTTCTTTGGAATATGAAAAACAGTGAATAACTCCCTGAAGCCCCCTGCCATACTCTTTCATAATCTCCATCGTATCGGAGGCTGCCTCCCGGCTGTGAATCAGCACAGGAAGAGACAGCTCTCTCGCAAGCTCAAGCTGGCGGATAAACCATTTTTTTTGAAGCTCATGCGATTCATTGTCCCAGTAATAATCCAGCCCAATCTCTCCCACTGCAATGACCTTGTCTTTCTGAAACTGCTCCTTCATCTTTGTGAAAGTCTCCTCATTCAAAGCCCCCACTTCATCCGGATGAACACCTACCGCTGCATACATAAACGGATACTTCTGTACCATCTCCGGTACGGTAAAACAGGACCTGTAAGAAGCTCCCACATTTACAATTGTACCGACTCCCTGCTCCGGCATAGAGGCCAGAAGTTCTTCTCTGTCCTCATCAAACTGGCTGCTGTCATAATGCGCATGTGTGTCAAATATCATCTTCTCTCACCTCTTCCGGTTCATTGTTCTGAATCCCCACTGTACAGTGAATAATGCAATGCTGTACTAGTACTCCATCCGGCTAGAAATTGGAGTCTGTGACTGTCTGTTTCGCACCATTGCGTCGTTAAAATTTCTAGACGATGCCACCGCATCGCCGTCGAAATTTTGCCTAGCACTGGCACGAACCATACAGCCCCATACTCTAATTTCTAACTGGATGGAGTACTAGAGCGTGTCCCCAAATTCATTCCTGCAATCTGGGGACACGCTCTAGCAGATTTCCGCTCCTGCAGGCATTTCCTTTTCCGGCGTCATCAATGCAAGATTGCCCTCTGCGTCTTCTGCACATAAAATCATACCTTCCGACAACACTCCCGCAAGTTTGGCAGGTTTCAAATTAACCAGAACCATTACTTTCTTGCCAACCATTTCTTCGGCGCTGTAATATTTCTTAATGCCTGATACAATTTGCTTTACCTGGCTTCCTACTTTTACCTTGGAGCAGAGAAGCTTCTTAGACTTCGGCACTTCCTCACAGGCGATAATCTCTCCCACCTGGAACTGCATTTTCCCAAAATCATCAAACGAAATCTCCGGTTTCGCCTCAATATCAATGACCGGTTCCTCTTCTTTTTCTTTCTCTCCCTTTGCTTCTTCCTTTCCATCTTCTGCAGTCACTTCTGCCGACGGATGAAGTTCTTCCACCTTTTGCATTACCTCATTCACATCCAGTCTCTGGAAGAGAATCTCCGGCTTATCCGTTACTTTGCCATCCCCAAGCTGGGCAAGAATCTTTTCCGAAGTCTCCGGCATAAACGGCGCAAGCAGAGCCGCCCCTGACTTAATGCTCTCAATCAGATTATACAGCACCGTTTCCAGCCGGTCTTTTGCCGCCTCATCTTTCGCAAGGGCCCATGGCATGGTCTCGTCAATATATTTATTGCAACGTTTAAATAAAGTAAAAATCTCCGTAATGGCGTCTGCCACCCGCAGTTCATCCATCTTCTTTTCTACAAGCTTCGGCGCATTCTCTACAACAGCCTTTAAATTGGCGTCCACCTCTTCCGAAACGCCCTTATCCGTTACTGTTCCTCCGAAATACTTATTCGTCATAGATATGGTACGGTTCACCAGATTGCCAAGGGTATTCGCCAAATCCGAATTAAGACGCTCTACCATCAACTCCCAGGAAATCACACCGTCATTGTCAAATGGCATCTCATGCAGCACAAAATAGCGCACCGCGTCCACTCCAAAGAAATCCACCAGTTCATCCGCATATAATACATTCCCCTTGGATTTACTCATCTTACCGTCCCCCTGCAAAAGCCATGGGTGTCCAAAAATCTGCTTCGGCAGCGGTTCGCCTAACGCCATCAGGAATATCGGCCAGTAAATGGTATGGAAACGGATAATATCTTTACCGATTAAGTGCAAATCCGCCGGCCAGTTCTTCTTATACTGCTCTGTACTTTCTCCGTCCGCATCATATCCGATTCCGGTAATATAGTTGGTCAGCGCATCCAGCCATACATATACCACATGCTTATCATCAAAGTCTACCGGGATTCCCCACTTAAATGAGGTTCTGGACACACACAAATCCTGCAGTCCCGGAAGCAGGAAGTTATTCATCATCTCATTTTTCCGGGAAACCGGCTGAATAAATTCCGGATGCGCATTAATATGCTCAATCAGCCGGTCAGCATATTTGCTCATCTTAAAGAAATACGCCTCTTCCTTAGCAGGCTTTACCTCCCCCCCGCAGTCCGGACATTTGCCGTCCACAAGCTGGGATTCCGTCCAGAAAGACTCGCAGGGCGTACAGTAAAGCCCTTCATAGGCTCCTTTGTAAATATCTCCCTGCTCATACAGTTTCCTGAAAATCTTTTGAACTTGCTTCTCATGGTCTGTGTCGGTAGTACGAATAAATTTGTCATAAGAAGTATTCATCAAATCCCAGATATCCTTAATCTGACCTGCGACGCCGTCAACAAACTTCTTCGGCGTTACGCCCGCCTCTTCGGCCTTCAGCTCAATCTTCTGTCCATGCTCATCCGTTCCCGTCTGGAAAAACACGTCGTATCCCTGACTCCTCTTATACCTGGCAATCGCATCCGCCAGCACAATCTCATAGGTATTACCGATATGCGGCTTACCGGAAGTATAAGCAATCGCCGTAGTCATGTAATATTTTGGTTTACTGCATTTCTCACACATAATCTTCTCTCCTTCTATTCTTCACAATTTAGAGTAATGGTAATCCCCTTTTCGTTACACAAAAGCGCTTTCTTATGTAACAAAAAAGTCCCCTCCAGTCCCTGTCGGAACCAGAGAAGACGACTAAATCGTGTTACCACTTCTCTTCACTCCCGCCTCGCGGCAGAGAGCCTTAACAGGTGTCACACAACACCCTCCGCTATAACGGGCGGCCCCATTGCAGACTGCTGTGAGCACTTAGCGAGGTATTACACGAGCTTAGTGCGAACGCACACCCAGACACTTGGCGAGGTCCTTTCGAGCCTAGTGACTGCGGTGTTTCCTCCTGCACTTAGCGAGGTATTATCGAGCTTAGTGCGAACGCACACCCAGACACTTGGCGAGGTACGTCCCTTTCACAGTTCGGTGCACCGCTCAGAAGCCATCTTCCGCAAATTTCCATTCCGTCCCTCTCAGCCGCCGGGACTTCTCTGTAAAACTTCCGTCTGCGTACTCTCTTCGTCGCTGCGTTTATCTGATATGCTAGAAATCGTAACATAAGCATTTTCAAATGTCAAGCTTCCTGTCTGCAAAACTTTTATAATGGCAACCTGTAAACTGTTACTTATAATGCATTGATTATCAAATTCTTTTGAAATTCTTCCATCTTAGAAATTACGTCCAGATATATATCTTCATATTCCTTTCGGAAATCAACAATTTCTCTCGTCAATTCCCCCAAATGTACAACCGACTGCTTATGACTTCTAATATACGAGCGCTGTGTTAAATTCATCAACGGTACGTCTGCCGGTTCAATAGAAACGTCATAATAACTGTCAACATTTCCCTGATTTGTGATTCTTGAGACCGGCAATATAATATAATCGCTGCTGTCAGCCTGCCCTACAATCAAAACCGGCCTGTTTTTAAACGCCATACGATGTGTCCGATTATCAAAATATTTAAATGTGGAGATGTATGCTTTCCCAATCAATTACAGTACCTCCGCATCCTCAAATTCATCATAATACATATCCCACACAGAATCATAAGGCCTTACCTTTTCAGCGTCTTTACGAATATCTTCTAATAAAAGTACTCCATTCCCATTCTGTCCCTGTGGAATCCCTTCCCTTGACCTGCGCCATGACAGCTCTCTATGCGAAAGTTCACTCAATTTCCATGATTCGTATGCTCCATATTGTAAAATAACATTTTTCGTAATGTAAGCATTTTCAAGAGATATCTCGCTCAAATTATCCGCATACATTCCGTCCTCGGTATAAGAATTCCTAACTTTGCGGCATACAGGTCCATACTTCCAGCCTTCAAACTCTTCGGTAAACATCGGTTCTCCTGTTACAGCGAAAGATTCCCTCTGGGTAAGATATAACAGCTTATGCAACTTCATCTCATCAATAATTTTCCCTGATATTTTTTTGTACTCTGAGAAAATATACTGAGCAACATCCAGCACTTTTTCCATATCATTACCTCCTCCTGTTATCTAAAATAAAAACCACGGTCTTACTACGCCCTCGTTAACCATTGTTATCCCCTTTTGTATTCAATTAAGCCATGTTTTTTCCTCATTTCCGCCAACGCTGTTTAGGGGCTTAATTATAACATAATTATACCATTATATCAATTTGAATATTTTCGAAATGTAAAAATCGCGTCACACCACCACTTCTACAATCGTCTTACTGCCGCAGCGTATCTCCTTCATCCCGGTCTTTTTATTCTTATTAAAGTTAAAACTAAGAAGATAACCTTTATCCAATCCATAATCATCCAGATATTCCGCCAGTTGTAACTCGCCGCGCCGGTTGTATTCTTCTCCATGCCATATTTTCATTTCCAGCACATACTGCTTTCCCAGATAATCAATGATTACATCTGTCCGGCGCAACTGGCGGCGTCTCCGATAGCGCTTCCTGTCAGTTCTTCTGATAGATAGCGATTATATAACCGGGTTTCAAAAATACGGTTTGTAACGGCGACAAACCCCTCTTCATTTTTCAGATATCCAAACAT